>JBAUHD010000542.1:0-3032 GCA_049680085.1 Acidobacteriaceae bacterium | reverse complement strand
AGCCTGGGAGAAGCTCCCAGGCGCGCGGCCAAGGTCTCGCGCGCACGCGGCAGCGCCAGCCCGCTCGAAGGCTCAGGCCCGGTCGCCGCTGTTGTGGAGAAGGAAATCCGTTATCTGATGCGCAGCGGCATCATGCTCTATGGTTTTCTTGCGCCGCTGGTGATCGTGTTTCTGTTCAGCAACGGGGCGCCGGGCGGAAGCGGCATGAACTTTGCGCGCGAGTATGCGCTGCCGCTGGGTGTGGCCTACAGCTTCCTGGGGCTGACGCGATTTATCTATAACAATCTTGGCGGGGATGGAGCGGGAGTTCAGCTTTATTTCCTTTCGCCGACACCCTTCCGCGACATCATGCTGGGCAAGAACATTGTCCACACGGGGATATTTCTGGTTGAGCTGGTGCTGGTCTGCGCGATCGTGGCCTTTCGCTCGGGACTGCCCGGGCCGGAAATTCTAGCTGTGACATCGTGCTGGCTGCTCTTCGCCGTGCCCGCGCAGTTGGCGATGGGCAATATTCTTTCCATTACCATGGCCTACCGCATGAACATGACCCGCATGAGCCGCGAGCAAGGGGCCGGCGGCAATACCCTGTTGAGCATGCTGGTCCAGTTGGTGGTCTTCGCCGTGGGAGCCGCGGTGTATGTTCCGCTGAAAGCGACGGGCCATGCCGGGCTTGCCGTGCCCGTGCTGCTTGCGCTCGCTGTGGGGTCGATCTGGTTCTGGCTGCGGACGCTGGCGAACGCGGGCGAGATGGTTGCGGCGAGGAAGGAAACGCTGGTGGCCACGCTTTACCGGGCGGTCTAGCGGTTGTGCGGTTCCTCCCGCGAGTGCGGAAGTGCGCAGCGGAGATCATCTCACTCGCCTTTGGGCCGAGTGCAATCCATAAATCACGTTGAGCCCGCTATTCGATAACGTGTCTCTTCGGCAACATGCGCTGGTGGAGAATCCTGCTAACTACAATGGTCCTGGCGCCCTGTCGATAGAAGATGACGTGCCGTCCTTGTTCGATAGAGCGGCATCCTGGCTTGATGGCGTTAGATGGACGTCCGACCTGCGGAGACCGGGCAATTTGCTGGACACATTCCTGGATTTCGGCCATGTAACGCATGGCCTGCTCCGCGCCCCAGTTCCGAATCGTGTATCTCGATATGGCTTTCAAATCCGAAAGCGCAAGACGCGAAAACTCGACATCAGGCAACGTTCACCCTTTCCGCTGCCAATTGCCGGATATAATCGCGCACTTGTTCGAAGATATCGCCCTCGGCGATGCCGCTTTCTTCTCCTGCCCGAATGGCGGCGCGGAGCGCTTCCAGCCTGGCCTGATCTTCCTTCTCATCCTCTTCGAGCGCGCGGAGGCCGGCCCGCAACACTTCGCTCGCGTTGGCATAGCGGCCTTCGCGGATTCGCCGAGCGACGAATTTGTCCATTTCCGGGGTAAGATTGATGTTTCGCGTAGGCATGGGCCCTCCAGGATTGATGCTAGGCCGGTTGTCAACAGTTGGCAACGTTGGATTCGAGCCGGGCTCTCCCACGCCGTAGGGCGGGGTGGGAGAATGGGATCCTGAAATGCAACCAGCCGGTTGTGTAGCATCGTTGACTTTCGCTTCCAAAATCCCGTATTCTGAAGTCCTTGCGTAGTCTGCGTCTGCCCGTGTGTCTTTGTCGGGAGGTGACGTTGATAAGCCTGTTGGTTCGGGTCTGCGCCGGCCTCTCGCGAACAGCACTCTGTAAGCAGCGGGGAATTGTGGAATCCGCGCCAAGGTTGCGCGCGGGCGATAGCGTTTGAAGGCCATGTTTTTGGCGCAAGCAGTTTTTTGAGGGAAGGAAAGAGAGATGTCAACATATATCCCGAGCGCGCACGAGATCGACCGCAAGTGGTACGTCGTCGACGCCAGCGGCAAGACGCTGGGCCGTCTGGCGACCGAAGCGGCCAGCGTGCTCTCCGGCAAGCGGAATCCGAAGTATGTGCCCTACATCGACATGGGCGATCATGTCGTGGTCATCAACGCGGAGAAGATTCGCCTGACCGGGCTGAAGAGCCAGCAGAAAGTCTACCGGCGCTACACCGGGTTTCCGGGCGGGCTGAGGGAAGAGTCCTTCACGCGGCTGCTGGAGCGGAAGCCTGAGAAGATTGTGGAAGAGGCGATCAAGGGCATGCTTCCCAAGACCAAAATGGGCCGGAAAATGGCCGGCAAGCTCAACGTTTACCGTGGCGACAAGCATCCGCACGCAGCCCAGAAGCCAGTGGCTCTGGAAATCAACGCATAACTTTCAAGAGAGACCAGGATAACGATGGCAGATTTGGTTCAGTATTACGGAACGGGGCGGCGCAAGTCGGCGATTGCCCGCGTGTTTCTGCGCCCCGGCAGCGGCAACTTCAAGGTGAACGGCAAGGGTCTGGAAACGTACTTCGTCACCGAGCAGCAGAGGGTTTCGGCGAAGCGTTCGCTGGTTCTGACTGAGCTTACCGGCTCCTTTGACGTGTTGACAAACGTCCACGGCGGCGGCATCAGCGCGCAGGCCGACGCGGTCAAGATGGGCATTGCCCGCGCCCTGCTGGAGTTCAACGCTGAGCTGCGCAAGACGCTCAAGAGCGAAGGGCTGCTGACCCGCGACGCGCGCGCCAAGGAGCGCAAGAAGTACGGACAGAAGGGCGCAAGAAAGAGATTTCAATTCAGCAAGCGTTAATCGCTGGCTGAAAGAACTGGTCAGGCGAATCGGGGTCCCCGGCGAGCGGTCTTTGCTCGCTGGGGTGATCAAGCGGTTCCAGTTCAGCAAGCGCTAGAGTTTGGAGTCGTCAGTTGCCAGTTCTCAGTCGTTGCATTTGCTGGGGACTTGGCAACCGGCAACTCAAAAGAAGTTCAGGGAAATCAAATCTTCCCCGGGAGGGGAATCAATTCCGGCACTCGAAACGCCGGGATGCAGTCTATAAGGAGGCTGTTTGGCAACCATCACCATGAAGGAACTGCTCGAAGCGGGAGTCCACTTCGGGCATCAGACCAAGCGCTGGGACCCGCGGATGAAGGAATACATCT
>JBAUHD010000541.1:0-4510 GCA_049680085.1 Acidobacteriaceae bacterium | reverse complement strand
GTCGATGTCGCACGCATCGATTCCGACCACTGGGCTATAGGAATTCGCGGATTCAATGGCGAGTTCTCCAAATCGCTGTTGGTCCTTATTGATGGACGGAGCGTGTATTCGCCACTGTTCGCCGGCGTCTACTGGCAGGTGCAGGACACGCTGCTGAAGGACATTGACCGGATTGAAGTCATCCGTGGCCCGGGCGGGACCATCTGGGGCGCGAATGCCGTCAACGGCATCATCAACATCATTACCAAAAGCGCGAAAGACACGCACGGAACGCTGCTGACCGCGCATGGAGGTAATGTTGACCAGGGAGAGGCGGCCGCGCGTTACGGGGCCGCGCGCGGCAGAAAATTCGATTACCGCGTGTACGGCAAGGGATTCATCCGCGGGCCGGAATTCCATCCCGACGGACAGAATTTTGACGAGTGGAAGATGGGACAGGTGGGGTTCCGAACGGATTGGACCCCGAACGACCGCGATTCCGTGAACGTCCAAGGCGACATGTATAAGGGCCGGGATGGCGAGCGGGTGGCGATTTCGTTCTATTCTCCGCCTTCCGTCGAAGTGATCGACAGCCCCGCTCACCATACTTCGGGCGGTAACGTGGTGGCGCACTGGCGGCGTCAGTTGAGCGCGACCTCCGACTTCGAACTGCGGGGATACTTTGACCGGACCACGCGGTTCAGCCCGCAACTGGACGAGACGCGCAACACATTCGATCTGGATTTTCTTTATCATTTCGCGTCGGCCGGGCGGCACGACGTGCTGCTGGGAGCCGGCGCGCGCTGGAGCCCCGACCGCATCGGGCAGAAGTTCACAACTCTGGACTTCGATCCGCACAACGAGACCGACAGCATCTATAGCTGGTTTGCTCAGGACCAGATTGGAGTTATTCCGAATAAGCTCTCGGTAATCCTTGGATCGAAATTTGAGCACAACAACCGTTCAGGTTTTGAATGGCAGCCCAATGCCCGGCTGCTCTGGACGCCCGCTCCTCACCAGACGTTCTGGGCGGCGGTTACGCGGGCGGTCCGTACGCCTTCGCGCCTTGACCAGGACCTGCGGCTCACTGATTACCTGAACGTTTCCGTTGCCGGCTTTCCCGCCTACTTCCGCGTGGACGGGAGCAAAAACTTCCGCTCGGAAAGACTGGTGGGGACGGAGATCGGCTACCGCGCGCTGATTACTCACAAGCTCTACGTTGATACGGCGATCTTCCGCAACGAGTACAACGATCTGTATGGCTATGGGCCGCGCAGCATTTTTGTCGAAGCGAACCCGGCGCCGGCTCACCTGGTTCTGTATCAGGTGCTGGCCAATGCGCTCAAGGGAGATACGTCGGGCGGAGAAATTGCGCCCGACTGGAAACCCTCGCGCTGGTTCGAGGCCAAGGGATGGTATTCCTATCTTCACCTGCACGTGCATGACAAGCCCGGCTATACGGACAATCTGAATACCGTCGCCGACAACGGCTCAAGCCCGCATCATCAAGTGAGGGCGCAGGGGTTGTTCAACTTCCCCAGCGGCTTTGAATTCGACGCGACATACCGGTACGTGAGCGCGCTCCCCGCGCAGAAGGTCAAGGCCTACAACACCGCGGACGCCCGATTCGGCTGGCGCATCTCGGAACACTGGGGGATGTCAGTGGCGGGACAAAACCTCTTGCAGCCGCACCATCCCGAGTTCGGAAGCGACGTGAACACGATCGTGGGCATCAGGCGGAACGTCTACGGGCAGCTCGTGTGGACGCGGTAGAGCAAAACCCTGGTGTACCTGTAGACAAAGCTTGTCATCCCGACCGAAGTTCGCGAAGCGAACGCAGTGGAGGGACCTGCACTTCATTCGGTGGGTACATCAATATTGGCTCTGCGCTAAGGCGGCTTCCGGCTTTGCCCAACGTTATTCCAGCATCGCCGCAGTTACGGCCATGGCCGTGACGGCCGCTGTTTCGGCCCTCAGAATTCTCGGGCCGAGGCTCACAGCCTTCCATCCTTCATCATCAAAGAGAGCTTCTTCCTCGGCGGTCCAACCTCCTTCAGGTCCGGTCGCGAGACGAATCTCCGGAAATTCATCTCCGCCATTGTTAAGCGGATCGTCGAGCGCGGCGGCAAGCGCGGAACGAAGCGTGGTGGCCCGTTCCTGCTCCGCGAGCAACAGTTTGACGGCATCGCCTTCGCGTCTGGCCGCTGTCTTGAGCGGAATGGCTTCTTCAATCACGGGTATATCGGAGCGGCGAGACTGCTTGGCGGATTCGCGCGCGATCTTTCGCCAGCGCTCTGTGCGATTGGGCGCTGCCTGGGCGAGATGCTTTTCGCTGCGGCGCGCGATGATGGGCGTGATGCGGCTGACTCCCAGTTCGGTGGCTTTTTCAATGGCCCATTCCATGCGGTCGAACTTGAAGATGGAGAGCAGTAGGGTGATGGGGAGGGCGGGGTCGGATTCGATTTCGGCGATGAGGTTGAAGCGTACCGAGTCTCCTGTAATGCCCGCGATCACGGCATGACAGACACGGTCGCCTGCCACGATGTCGAACTCCATGCCGGGCTGGGCGCGCAGCACGCGGATCAGATGCGAGGCCTGCTCGCCGGTGAGCGATGCGGTGGCTTCATCCCAAGTGTCGGCAATCCAGCGGCGGCGGGTCATGGTAAGTATTGTCTCTCAAAGTGGTGGGATGCGGCGCAAACACTAAGGGGAACGCTTTCGCGTTCCCCTTTGGTGTTGCCTTTGCTTCTACTGCTTACTTCTTCTTCGCGGCCTTCTTTGCAGGTTTCTTAGCCGCTTTCTTGGCTGCCTTTTTCGTTGCCATAGTTTCTATTCTCCCTTTTTGACCGCAACTGAATTGTCGCAGTTAACGAATGTATAGAAGCATCAAAAATGCGTGTCAAGAAAAAAATTGCATTTTCGAAATTTATTTTTTTGTTCCGGCGCGCGCGTGTTTCGTTTCCGCTCAGAACAGGTGAGCGTGCCTGGCGATGGCAAGCGCGATTCCGGTGATCGAATCATGCCAGGCGTGGGCCATCATTCCCGTGCGCAAGCTGCGGCGATAGATGGCGAGACCGCAGAACATCGCTCCGTACGCGGTGATGGCGATCATCGCGCCGATGCCTTCATATCCATGCGCCGCGCCGAAGAGCACCGAGGATGCGAGAACGCCGATCCACAACTTCCTGCGCGTCCCTCCTCCGGCGCCGAGCGAGGCGAACTGCTGCAGGAGATAGCCGCGGAAGACAAACTCCTCGACAATGCCGGCCGTGCAGCATAGCGCAATCCAGAGGAGAACCTGAAAAAGGGTTTGCGGTGCGAGCGCGGCGACCGTCTTCGGCGAATTGACCAGATGAGCCAGGCGCAGCACAATGCCGATGGCGGCGAGAATGACGATGGCAATCATCCAGAAGATGAGCGCGATCCCGAAATCGCGCGCCCACTCCTGGAAGCCCGCGCGACGGAGACCGAGAACTTCGCGAATGGGCGTGCGGCGGATGCGCAGTCCCCACCAGGCGATGAGCGCGAGCACCCATTCCCACGCGATGGTGAGGGCGTAGCGCTTAATGTGGCTGCTGCCGAGACTCGCGGCTTTGGAGTGGAACGCGCCGAGGGCGGAGACTCCGAGAATGACGAGAACGAGGATGGCGGTGTGCCACCAGGGCGCGACGGGGGTGGTTCGGCTGGGCCAGTCGGCGAACTCGGATGGTGCTTCGGCGACGTTCTCTGATACCTTCATGGGTTCGCTGCTTTGAGTGTAGCGGGGATGAAGCGAGTTTTGCGGGCGCGCATCGAAATCTGTAGATAGGAAGGTGGGAGTTATGGAAGAGGTTGTGATTGTGTCGGCGGCGCGGACGCCGGTGGGGAAATTTCAGGGTGGGCTGAGCGGATTTTCGGCGACGCAACTGGGAGCGATTGCGGTGCGCGAGGCGGTGAAGCGGGCCCGGCTGGAACCGGCGGCGGTAGATGAATGCATTCTGGGCAATGTTGTGTCGGCAGGGCTGGGACAGAATCCGGCGCGGCAGGCGGCGCTCTACGGCGGACTGCCGCCGGAGGTAAGCGCGCTCACCATCAACAAAGTCTGCGGGTCAGGACTGAAGGCGATTGCTCTCGCCGCACAGGCGATCCAAACGGGCAACTCGCGGATTGTGGTTGCGGGCGGAATGGAGTCCATGACCAACGCGCCCTATCTGCTGCCGCAGGGACGAAACGGTTTTCGCATGGGCAACTCCATTGTCGTCGACTCCATGGTGCATGACGGGCTGTGGGACGCCTTCAACGATTACCACATGGGCGTGACGGGGGAGAACGTTGCGGAGAAGTATGCGATATCGCGCGAGGAGCAGGATGAATACGCGCTGAACTCGCATCGCAAGGCAGCGGCGGCGCGGCGAGAGGGCCACTTCAAGGCGGAGATTGTCCCAGTGGAAGTTCCGGCAAAAAAGAAGGGCCAGGCGCCGGCAATTGTGGACGCCGACGAATCCATCCGCGAGGACGCGAGCATCGAAGCGCTGCGCGCGCTCAAGCCGGC
>JBAUHD010000540.1:0-2308 GCA_049680085.1 Acidobacteriaceae bacterium | reverse complement strand
GGTTTATTGCCGCAGCGCTTTGCGCAGCGGTTTTTGTGACGGTAACTTCGGGGCCTGCCGATGCATTCGGGCAGGCCATTTCAGTGAATGGCGGTTCGATTCAGGGGACGATTACGGACCAATCCGGGGCGATCATCCCGAACGCCGTAATCGTGATCTCCAGTCCGGAAACCGGATATAACCATACAATCCATACGGATGCTTCGGGGCTTTATACGATTGGGCCGCTGAACCCGGGCCCCTATGTGGTCATGGTGACGGCACCTGGATTTCAACAGTTGAAGGTTACGACGGTCATCAAGACGGGCACAGCAACCAGCGGCAACTTCAAGCTGACGGTTGGCGCGACCACGCAGACCATCCAGGTCAATGCCGGCGCGGTGCAGTTGAACACTGACCAGTCGAGCGTTTCGGGCGTCATCTCGTCGCAGCAGTTTGATACACTTCCGGTGAACGGGCGCAACCTGCTCGACTTTGCGCAGCTCCAGCCGGGGGTGCAGCTCCAGGCGGGCGGCTATGCCGACGGCGGGTTCGACCCGACGAAGGCCGGCTATTCAGCGGTCTCCTTCAGCGGCATTTCCGGGCGCACCACGCGCATTCTTCTTGACGGCCAGGACGTCACCGATGAGACGGTGGGGACCACCATCTTCAACATTTCGCAGGGATCCATTGGCGAAATGCAGGTCAACCGCTCGACCGCCGATCCTTCGACAGACATTACTTCGCAGGGTTCCATTCTGGCTTCGACCAAGTCGGGAACCAACAATTTCCACGGCCAGTTATTTTACCTCTTTCAGGATCAGAGGGCAGGTGCGGCTACTTTTGAGGGCACGACCTCGCCGTTTCAGCGTAACCAGTTTGGCGGCAGCATCGGCGGCCCGATTATGCATGACCGGATGTTCTTCTTTGCCAATGTCGAACGGCTCAAGCAGGACCAGTCGGCGCCTGTGAGTATGGGGCCGCTGTTCGCCGCGATTCAAGCGCAGTATCCCAACGTCGGAAGTCCGGACCGCGATACCTATTCCGCGGGACGCCTCGACTTCAACGGCCCTCACGGATCGCACTTCTTCGCTCGCGCCAATTACGAGGCCAACTCATTTGATACCGGCGACGTGTATTCGACCTACGCCAACCGCGACAACGCGAGCGGGTTTGCCGGGGGCGCTGACTTCTCAGGCGGTTCTCTTACTCATAGCTTCCGCGGCAGCTATGAGAAGTTCCACAACTTGATTGGCGATACCACGGCAGGAAACACGTCCATCTACAATCCAATTCCCGGATTTGAGATTCTGAACACCGCCCAGGGCCTGGATGCGGGACCGAACGACAATGCTCCGCAACAGACCCTCCAGTCCGACAAGCAGTTGCGCTACGACGGAAGCTGGACGAAGGGTTCGCACAACATCCGCTTCGGTGTGAGCCTCAATCGGATTCTGGGGGGCGGCTATGCTGCGTTCTTCGGATATGGCCCGAGAGCATCGGAAAGTTCGTCTTCTTTGGCTCCGGGTGGGGATCCAACGAATCCTGTGACCGGGTATATTCCGACTCACGTCTATGTCTCCAATAATCTGGGCTTCGCTTCGGAGAAGCCTGGTTTCGGCCTGCCGTCTGGCGGGCAAAGTGATTGGCGAACCGGCATTTACTTCGCGGATTCGTGGAAGGTGACGCCGCACTTTACGCTGACCTACGGCATGCGTTACCAGATCGACACGGGCCGCACGAACTCTGATCTCGCTCCTGTGCCATGCTCGAATATAGTGACCAGCAACTTTGACTTCGCTGTTCTGGGGGAGTCGGCCCCATGCGCCGGCAGCGATCACCTCTTCGACCAATGGGGCGCGGGGCTGGGAGACAGCGTGAGTCAGCCGTACCACAATTTTGGGCCAACGGTCGGCTTTGCTTACAATCCGCCGGCTTTCTCGAAGACCGTGCTGCGCGGTGGTTTCGGAATCTATTACGACACCAACGTCTTCAACAACGTGCAGTTTGACCGCTCCTCGCGTCTTCAGACGGGCCAATTCGCGGTCTATACGCCGGTCTGCGCCGGAGGCAGTTATCAGCTTGGGTCGCTGACCGCAACCAGCACCGGAATTCCTATTTCGACACTGTGCAATGAATCCATCGGGGACGGAGCCGCTGGATGGTTGCAGCTTCAGGCCGATTACCGGGCCTTGAACGGCACCGGCGCGCTTAACGGTGGTTCGGCCGCCTACAACCTGCTGATAGGGAATGGAGCCATCGCATTCGCTCCGAAGTACAAGGCTCCCTACTCCATCAACTTCAACTTTGGATTCCAGCAGCAACTTTC
>JBAUHD010000539.1:0-1514 GCA_049680085.1 Acidobacteriaceae bacterium | reverse complement strand
TACACCAGCTCGTTCGACTATATGGGCGATGTTCCTGACCGGACCTGCAACGGCAACCTGTCGCGCGGCTCCCGCACCTTCACCAGGCAGTTCAACACCAGTTGCTTTGTGGAGCCCCTGCCCGATCCGGAAACGGGGATTGCAGACCATCGCGGGAATGAGCGCCGCAACAACTTGACTAATCCCGGAATCAATAATTGGGACCTGTCGCTGGAAAAGGAGTTTCCGCTCTGGAGCGAAACCAGGAGAGTGCAATTCCGGGCGGAGTCCTTCAATGCGTTCAACCATACCCAGTGGTCGAGCGTGAATACATACGACGATCGCGGGCTGAATCCGGCAAGCCAATTCGGCTATGTGACCGGTTCCCGTCCGGGGCGGCATATGCAGATGGCGCTTAAGTTTATCTTCTAAATGTCAGTAGTATTGGTTCGTACTGAAGGAGAAAACTTTGTATCAGCCGGAGCACTATGCTTTTGTTCTCATCTTCATGATCCTCAGCATGTTGTGTTGGGGATCATGGGCGAATACGGTCAAGCTCGTTCCCGGATACCGCTTCCAGTTGTTCTACTGGGATTATGTAATTGGTCTTTTCGTGGGCGCTCTTGGCTGGGCGGTCTCGTTGGGCAGTTTCGGCTCAACGGGACGGCCTTTCGTCGCCGATTTTTTGCACGCCAGTCCTGAAAGCATTCTTTTTGGCGTGATCGGCGGAATCATTTTCAATGTGGCGAACCTGCTGCTGGTGGCGGCCATCGATATCGCCGGGTTGGCCGTTGCCTTCCCGGTCGGTATCGGCATCGCGCTGGTGGTGGGCGCGGTCAGCAGCTATCTGGTTTCGCCCACCGGCAATGTATTTTTGCTCTTCGGCGGCATTGCGCTGGTGCTCGCCGCGATCGTCTGTGACGCAATCGCGTATCGTGAGCGCGAAAGGACCGCGCTCAGCCGGCGCGGAGTCATCATCAGCGTGATTTCCGGATTGTTGATGGGCAGCTTCTATCCCTTTGTAGCGAAGGCCATGAGCGGCGAAGGAGCCTCCGGCCCGTACGCAATCTCGGTCTATTTTGTGATTGGAGTGGCGATTTGCTGTGTTCCGGTGAATTTCCTGCTCATGCGCCACCCACTTGACGGCAAGCCGCCGGTTGCCATGCGCGGTTACAGCCATGCGCTCACCCGATGGCATCTATGGGGCATTTTGGGAGGCATCGTCTGGTGTACGGGCGCGGTCTTTAACTTTGTGGCTTCTCAGGCGCACGTAGTCGGACCGGCGGTGTCCTATTCCATCGGGCAGGGCGCGACCATGATTTCCGCGGTTTGGGGAGTTTTTGTGTGGCGGGAATTCGCATCAGCCTCCTCGCGCGCAAAGACCTACCTGGTCTGGATGTTTGTGCTGTTCCTGTCTGGTCTGAGCCTTGTCGCTCTGGCTCCGGTGTTTTGAGAAAGCCGTTCTTTACAGGGGATTTCATGTTGAGACGTAAGCCGATCGTGGTAGTTGGAAGCATCAATATTGATCTTGTTGC
>JBAUHD010000538.1:0-3727 GCA_049680085.1 Acidobacteriaceae bacterium | reverse complement strand
CCGCAGCGGAGGCGCGACTCCCCGCGCCGCCCGCGCGAACGAGGAGCGCTGCGAGGTGAACTCCACCGCAACCAGGATGGCGCGGTCGCCGCGATCTTCCCGCTGGCTGTTGTGGTTCAATGCGGATTCACCGTCAGCATGAATTTACGCGACACGCTCCGCTGCGCTTCCCATCCGGTTTGGGCCGGAACAATCCGCGCCGGCCCGCGCTTATGAGCCGCTGTCGTCGCTCTGCGCCGCCGATCCTGCTGGAGCAGGACCTCCCGCCGGAGCGCCCGCCGGCCGATGCAGGTCGTGCAGCACCGAACGGGTGCTGACTACCGTCGATATCGCGTGTTTGAAGATCAATTGCTCCTGGTTGTTGTTCTCCAGCAGCACCGAATACTTGTCAAAGGACCGGATTCTTCCAGTAAGTTTGACCCCGCTCACCAAATAAATTGTGATGGGCGTTTTGTCCTTGCGAACCGTATTCAGGAAAGTGTCCTGAATATTTTGTGCCGGCTTGTTGTCCATGTGCCGATCTCCTGCTTGTCATCCGTCAAAATAGAGTAAAGGTTGCGCGCATCAAAGTAAGCGAATTGAAACGCTAAATGTTCAACCTCCGCCAGTAGGCCCGCCGGAGATCCCTTAAGTATTACCACAATAAAGCCACCGGTTCATGGAAAGCAATTGCCCCAGCGACTAACGGCAAAGATCTTGTTCCCTACCCGAACAAAAACGCTTGAGCAGAAACACCTTCCCTCCGATTTTGCCCGCTAATTAGATGCTGATTTCCAGAAAGAGACAGCCTGCGCAATGCGGAAAAAAGGCCCTGTCAGGAACAGGACGCAACCGTACCCTTGCCCGCTTCGATTCCGGTGATCTGGCCGTCGCGCATGTGCAGGATGCGTCCGGCAATGGAAGCGGCTTCGGGATTGTGAGTAATCATCAGCACCGTCTGCTGGAATTCGCGGTTGGAGCGCTGGAGCATCTCCAGCACCACATTCGAGTTCTGGGTATCGAGGTTCCCGGTGGGCTCGTCAGCCAGCACGATGGCCGGACGGGTAATGAGAGCACGAGCAATGGCGACCCTCTGCTGCTCGCCTCCGGACAGCTCCGACGGGCGGTGATCGAGTCGTCCCGCTATGCCCAGCAGATCCGTCAGGTGTCCTAAATATTGTTGGTCGAGCGGCCCACCCTGCCCGGAAATTTCATGCGCAATTTCGATATTTCCTCGGGCAGAGAGGGTGGGCAGCAAATTGAATTTCTGGAAGACGAAGCCGATTTTCGACTTGCGCATCTCGGTACGCTGGCCGTCGCTGAGGGTAGCGAAGTCCACGCCGCCGATCTCGATCTTGCCGGACGTGGCGCGGGTCAACCCTCCCAGTAGGTAGAAGAGCGTGGACTTTCCGCTGCCCGACGGTCCGACAATGCTGACGAATTCGCCCGGCTCCACGGAAAATGAGACATCGCGTAAAGCCGGAACTTCAATTTTTCCGGTGCGGTAGGTTTTGCCGAGGCGCTCGGCACGAATCATGGGCTGCACTTGTTCATTGTAACTGGGAGCCGCGCGCTAGGAGGCGACCGCCGGGTGCGACTCCGCCGCGTATGGAGCGGCATAGGCTCCCTCGAAGCCGGGACGGGCCAGCGATTTTTTGGGACCTCGCTTGCGCGCAATCAAGACGCGGATGCGCTCCAGCAGCTCGACCGGCGAGCAGGCGCCTTTGGGCAGGAAGGCGTCGGCGTGGCAGGCGCGGTCAAATGCCTTCACAGTGCCGCTCAACAGCATCATGGGAACTTCGGGCGCGATTTCCTTCATGTTGCGCACCATCTCATTGCCGTCCATGCGCGGCATGATCAGATCGCCCAGCACCAGGTCGATCCCTCCGGCGCGCAGGACTTCGATTGCGTCGTGCGCGCAGGGCGCGGTCAGCACGCGATAGCCGCGCGTTTCCAATAGAAATTTGCGGACTGCAAGTCCCTGCTCATTGTCGTCAACGCAAAGGATCGTCTTCTTAGGCCTCATAGCTTCCTTGCTGCTCCGCAACGCGCGCGAAGCGTGGTGGGGGCGGAGGCACACGTCAAGCGTATGCACCCCGTGGGGGTTCCGTTGGCCGCATTCTGATGCTGCGCGGCTCTGGAAGGAACACGGCCCCTGTCACGCGGGCGGCACGGCAAAATTGCCGCGCGCTCTGCGCGAGGCCGCAGTCCGGCATGAACCAGGATGCGGAGGAGAACAGGAGAGTCCGGCCGCGTGCGTCGTCGTCACCCCGCGCACCTCCGAATCATTTCCGGGCGGTACGGGGCAACGGCGCGCCCGCAAAGCGGCGCTCCCTGCTCAAGTCAAATTGTGGTTATTCCGTTGGCGAAAGCGCGTTCCAATTTCCGGAACGCTTGGCAAGAGTACGAACAGCGGCGTGGGGTGTAAACGGGGAAAATGAGGCGAAGAAGCCGGGGATATTTCCCTCGCGCTTCCACCGCATCGCGCGCAAGGCGCATCAACACTGGCGATTCGCTTCATCCTGCCTGTTGAAAGCGTGTGCATCATTCAAGGAAAAATCGTCCCGTTGCAACAGGAACGGTGCTGCCCGCAACGCGGACTTCGCCGACTTTGTCGCCAATCAGATTTGCGGAAAGGTAGAGGTCGCTGGGCCGGTTGATCTCAATGCCCTGGCGAAGGTGCAGCCGCTGACCGGACGGCCAAAGCCCGTGATGCACAAGGTAGGAGATGGCGCATCCGGCGGCGGAGCCGGTGGCCGGATCCTCGCCCGTGTAGAACTGCATTCGCGCGCGCCAGCCGCTGTCCGCTTCCGGAGCCAGCACATAGAAGAATCGCGCACCCGCCTCGCGAAGGTAAGGCGCGCTCACTAATGTGTCCACCCGCAGCCGGCTCAGCGCTTCCTGCGAACGCAATACCGTGACACAGAACGCCGTGCCGGTCGAGACGACCTGCGGAGGCGTATCGGCCATGTCCTCAGCGCGCAGCCCGAGCATAGACGCCACCACCGCCGCATCCTGCACCGCGCCGAACACCGGATCAAGCTGTTGCATTTCAGCAAACGTGGCTCCGGTCCGCGCTTCAGGCTCCGGCGGAAAACGCACCGTGATCTGCCCCGCGTTCAAATCGAGCGTGACGGCGTCGACGCCCGCGTACTCGGGCAGAATCTGCCGGATCGCGGTCGCCGTGCCCAGCGTTGGATGCCCGGCAAAGGGCAGCTCTTCCTGCGTGGTGAAGATGCGGACGCGGACGCCGCGCGCGCGCTCAATGTTCTTGTCGCGGCGATGGACGAAGGTGGTTTCCGACAGGTTCATTTCGCGGGCAATGGCCTGCATCTGGTCCGGCTTCAGACGGCCCGCGTCCAGAAACACCGCAAGCGGATTGCCCGCCAATTGCGTGGCGGTGAAGACATCGCACAGGTGGTACGGCAGTTCGCGCATAATGCTAGTTTGGCAGAACCGCCGCCATCCGGAATTTAGTATGCAATTTGGTATGCAACCGCGCGGGCGGGATGTATCTTAATTCCATGAACTTCAGCCAGGCTGTTCTCACCCGCAGACGGTGTGCCTTTGCACTCGGCGCGTTGCTGTTTCTTGCTCCGTGCTTCTCCGCCCAGGCCCAGGCGGACAAAAATCCAAAAAACAAGCCCGACGAAAATAAGCCGGCGCAGCAGGCCGAAGACAAAATGAAGCTGCCGCCGCTGCCGCCCGACGCACATGTCGAGCAGACGATGCAGTTGAACGGCAAGGC
>JBAUHD010000537.1:0-7691 GCA_049680085.1 Acidobacteriaceae bacterium | reverse complement strand
GGGAGTAGTCCCGCAGGCGCGCCACGCCCATTGCCAGGGCGAATTCCGCGCCGCTGCGCGCCTGATACCACGGCAGCACCGCCGGAGTTCCTTCAAGAAAAGCGTCGCCACCGGGCCTGAGCACGGGAGGGTCAGGGCGCTGAAAGCGGAACATATCCGCGTTCGCAAACCAGCCGGTATCAAGGGGACGCAGGCCGCTCGCCAGAACCTGCGGCGAAAGATAAAGATAGCCCGCGCCGGGGCCGCCGCGGAGGTATTTGTAGCTTCCGCCAATCGCGAAATCGGCACGCAGGGCGCGAATGTCCACGGGAACAACGCCCACGGCGTGGTAAAGGTCGACCAGCAGCCGCGCACCGCTCGCATGGCAAGCGTCGGCGAGATGCTCGAGCCCGCCTACGAGCTGGCCGGTCATAAACATTGCCCGCGAAACGACAACGAGGTCGGCTCCGCGCTGAACTTCCTGGATCAGTGCGTCGGCAGTGAACTGGCCTTGTGCATCCGGCTCAATCCAGCGGCCTTCGATTCGCCCCAACGCAGCGTACTGCTTCAGGATCAGATCCACGGCGTCGAACTCGCCGCGCGTCGTCACCACGCGGAGACGGTCCGGCAGGGCGTTGAGCACGGCACGTAGGCCCTGTCCGGCGGAGGTTCTGGGGACGATGCAGTCGGGACGCTCCGCGCCGATGAGCCGCGCGATGCGGCTGCGAAAAGACTCGCGCTCGGCGAGCCATTCGTCCCAGGCGTCGCCCAGCTTGCCGTACCAGAGCGCGACGGCCTCGGCCACGTCATCGGCCATCGCATCCAGAGGCCGACCCAGCGAGTGGTTGGCGAGGTAAATGCGATCGGTGGCCAGCACGCGCGAAAACAGCGGGGCGATGTGCTCCGCAATCGCCTCCTCCTGCAAGGGGCCGTCGCCCAAAGCCGTGATTGCGTTCGCCAGGTTCATCGCTGCCTCAACCCCGTGCGCACGGCCAGCAGTTCCGGAAAGAAGGTCAACTCCAGCGCCTGCCGCAAAAAGCCCACACCCGACGACCCTCCGGTGCCCTGCCGGAAGCCGATGATTCGCTCCACCGTCTTCATGTGCCGGAAGCGCCAGAGCTGGAAATACTCTTCCACATCCACCAGCTTTTCACACATCTCGTAGGCGTCCCAATGCTGGCGGGGATGCTCGTAGATTTCGCGGAATACTTCGACAAGGTTTTCGTTCTGCTGGTGGGGCAGGCTCCAGTTTCGCTCGATGCACTCCTTTGGGACGGGCAGCCCGCGCCGGGCGAGGTGGCGCAGAAATTCGTCGTAGAGGCTGGGAGCCTCGAGCGCAGCCAGCAGGTCCGCGTGGACGGCGGCATCGTGCGCGAAGACCCGCAGCGCGCTTCGATTCTTGTTGCCGAGCAGGAATTCCAGCTTGCGGTATTGAAAAGACTGGAAGCCGGAGGCGTGGCCAAGTACGCTGCGGAATTCCATGTACTCCGAGGGCGTGAGGGTTTCGAGCACGGCCCATTGATTGAAGAGCTGCATCTGGATGAGCTTGGCCCGCGAGAGGATTTTGAAGCACGGATCAAGCTGGTCCTGCTGCACGAAGCGGATCGCGGCGGAAAGCTCGTGAATGAGCAGCTTGATCCAAAGCTCCGCGACCTGGTGCTGAAGGATGAAGAGCATCTCGTCGTGGTGCTCGGGGCTGGAGAGCGGGCGCTGCTGCGCCAGCAACTCCGCCAGGCGCAGATAACCGGCGTAGCTCATGCGGTCAGAAAAATCGGTGACAATGCCCGGCTCCAGCGGGCGCTCATTTTTCTCCATGGCTTTTCGGATGCGTACTTCGGCAGCTCCTAATCCGGCTCAAAACCGCGAGGGAAAAAAATGCCCGGCGGAAAAGGCCAGAAAACGCCCGCCAGGCACAGGGAGGCATACTTCCCTCACAGGAAAACGTAACAGAGTGCGACCGGGAGGATGCGGTTGTCAACCGCAAACTGCCCTATTCAAGCGGAAGCAGCTTCCCGGTCATCCTCGATGGCGCGAAATTGAGTAATTTCCACCTGGCCATCAGGGAACACTGCGCGAATCTGAAGATGACCGCCCATGGCTTCGATATAGCTGCGCAGCGTCGAGACATACATATCCGTCCGGCCCTCCATCTTGGAAACGGCCCCCTGATTCACATGCAGGACGCTCGCCATGTTCATCTGAGTCATTTCCCTAGCCTGGCGCAGTTGGTGGAGGGACAGCTTGCGCGTCTCTTCCTCAACCCTCCGCCGGATGCGCTCCTCCCGTTCCGGTGACAGCCTGCCTCTGACATCTCTCCACTTGTGAGCCATGACTATTCTCCTATCTCCTCCGGGTGCTTCCGGTAGATCGCATCTGCTCTCCGGATCGCCTCGACGTACCAGCGGTTATCTCCCGTCTTGTCACCGCCAAGAATCAAATACGCATTGCGGATGGGATCGAACGCGAACAGAATTCGATATGGACGGCCTTCATGCTGTACTCGCAATTCCTTCATATTCGGATACTCGGAACCGCGAATCGTATCGACATGAGGCCTGCCAAGCGATGGCCCGTGCTCTTCAAGAAGGGTCACGCTGACGATGACGCTGTTTTGTTCCACTTCCAACAGCGCCTGATACCATTCCTTGAATTCATCGCTGACTTCGACTTCCATGCCACAGTTCAAATTATGCCTTTGAGGTGATATTCCGTCAAGTTCATACTATGATCTGCCCGTTCTTCTTCCGGGCCGCTTCCGGCCATCTTTCGATGACGGTCCGGGGCAATGAAAAAGGACCGCCGGAGCGGTCCTTTTCATTGCTGTCCGGGGTTGCTTCGTGGCTACTTCACCACGGTTTTGAAGAGCGGAGACTCGAGCAGGGCCGAGAACTGGCTGTCGGAACTGGAGTAATTGACATCGAGATCGCCCGCGCTGGAATCGATGGTGGTCGAGTCGATGGCTTGCTTTTCGATGGCAGTGCCGCTCATTTTCTCGTACATCGCAGCGGCATTCAGCAGTGAAGAGAGGGTGGCGGCGGTGAAGGTATCGGGCGTCTCGACTTGCAGGGAGAACTTCACGCCATTCTGGAAGTTCATGGTGTAATGCGAACCAAGCAAACGCTTTTTCACCTGGTTATAGTCCGCGACCTGCGAAGCCTGGCCGAGCAGGCCCTTCATCATGAACTGGGTTCCCTTCTGGTCCAGGATGCTCCAGATGGGCTGCGAATCGACCGCGCCCATCTGGTCGAGCATCGACTGGTTGGTGAGGAAATTCGGCGCCAGGCCGTCGCGCGCGTCGAGCGCGGAGCGGAGCGCGTCATTCGACCCGAAGATCATGGTGGTGGGGTTCAGAAAGACCACCGTCATGCCGCTGGCGCCCATGGGGTAAAGCTGGTTCGCGCGGATCATCTTCGGCTTGATTTTTTTCTTCGTAAAATTAGCCATGATGTCGGGGACCGAAAACTGTCCCTGCGCGATGCCGACGGTCTGCAGGCCGTCGGCGTTTCCGGCGCGGAAGGCGGCAAAGGCCAGGTCGTCCACGTCATGGTTTTCGTTGAAGCCCGAAGCCCGCAGAGCGCCTTCCAACTCCTTCAGCTCGGGAGGAAGAATGCGCGCCTTCAGGTTCATGGCCGCCGGCGAGTTCTGCATGGCGTGGTAATCGACCACGATAATCTGCTGCACGTTCTGGGGAATCGCGGTGCGCGCATCCGTATCAAGCTGCGCGGCATGGGCCCCGGCCGCGGCAACCGCCGCAACTGCCCCCACAACCGCCATCCGCTGAATCATTGCCTGGAACTTCACTCTGGTTCTGCCTCCGGAAAGCACGCTGGGCGTTCTTCCCTGTACATGATCATTTTAGACGCGAATCCTCGCCTCTTGTTGCGAACAAAGCCGTGGACAAGGCCGCGGGCGAAACCGAAGAGGAAACCGATGCCCCCGGCCACTCCAATGGCCGCCGGAGTTTGCGCTCCAGAATTTTTTCCTCGGGATCAAACTCATGGAAATGACGCAGCCAGTCGCTCTCCCGCTCGGCGGCTTCCTCGGGAATCAGCCCAATCAGTTCCCCGCGCGCCACCTTTGCGCCCAGTCGGGCGGCCTTTTCCTCAATCGCCGCATAGACCTGGCTGAGGGGCGTCTGGCGAAAGTCGGTGATGTTCATGGCGATCTGGGCCTCGCCGTGGGCCAGAACTCCCATGGCTTTCACGCCTGTCAGCCCGCCGCCGGAGGCGCGGATTTCGCGCGCGATGGACCGCGCCGTGGCCACGTCCCCGGTATCCAGATAGAGATTCCATGCGATGAGGAAGCGCCGCGCGCCCACCGCCGACGCTCCCGCCGTGGGGTGCAGATCGGGTCCGCCCACATCCGGACGCCGTGCTGTCTCGCGCCGCACCGCCTCGCGAAGCCCCTCGAACTGGCCGCGCCGGACTTCTTCCAGCAGCGCGCGGTCGGGCCGCGCCGCCGCAGCCTCATAAAAGTAGACGGGGACGCCAAACCGCGCCCATATCTGCTCGCCGGCCTGCCGGGCCAGCATCACGCATTGTTCCAGCGAAATATCGCGGACGGGAACGAAGGGGATCACGTCGGCGGCCCCGATGCGGGGGTGCACGCCGCGCTGAGCGGTCAGGTCAATCAACTCCGCCGCGCGCCCTGCTCCACGCACCGCCGATTCAACGACAGCGGCGGGCGGGCCGACAATGGTCACCACCGAACGGTTGTGGTCCGTGTCGCGCGAATAGTCCAGCAGCGAGACCCCATCGACGGCCATGGCCGCGACAATGGATTCCACAACAACGGCGTCGCGGCCTTCGGAGAAATTCGGAACGCACTCGATTAACGGCTCAGGCATCGCATTCTCAACACGCGGTTCAACGCCACCAGGTGTAGCCAATCTGGAACTGCACGCTCGCGTTCACGCCGGGGTTGCGGTCTCCCAGCGAGGCACTGGAAATATGAATCGCATTGGCGGCAAAGTCAATGGAGCGCTTCGGCTTTACGAAATAATGAAAGCCGATTCCGCCCTGGGGCGTGAAGTTGAAGACGCTGGTGCCGCCCGGCGTTCCATGCGTAACCAGAATGTCGGGCGGAAACTTGTGCGGCGTATAGACCAACCCGCCCGCGCCCTGAAACCACGGCGCGAAATGCCGCGAGGGAGCGAAGTTCCAGCGCAGAATGATGGGAGTAATGCTGAAGCCGGTATAAGTCCCGCCGCCGTAAGGCGCCAGAATGTAGCCAGTCTGGCCTTCATACTCGTACTCGGTCAAGGCCACGTGGGGAGGAGGCGTGAACGCCCCCCAGTAGGGCATCAGCTCGCCCGCGTACTCAAACTGCCCGCGCAGAATCCCGGGCAGATGCTGGTCCGTGATGACCTTGCCCAGGCGCACGCCCGCCGAGGCAAAGGTAAAGCTGCTGCGCTCGCCAGTGCCCATGCCGCCCTGAAAAAATGCTCCGAACTCCCACGGATCGGTGGCGAGCGCGGCCTTCGCCGGAGCGTCCTTTGCCGAAACCGCAGCCCGCGCCGTCTGCGCCGAAGCCACTCCGCTGGCCGCGAAAAACGCAGCGCCCAGAAAACCGCAAAGCCAGAATTTCTTCCCATTCATTCGATCTACAATCTCCAAAAGAAAGGCCGCCATTGACGGCGGCCCGTTTGTTTTCCGGTCCGTCAAAGCCTAACCCGCGACTTCCTCCATCTGCTGCGAATCCATGTCGAAGTTGGAGTAGACGTTCTGCACGTCGTCGTTGTCTTCGAGGGCTTCGAGCAGGCGAACCATCTGCGCCGCGGGAGCGCCTTCGAGCTTGGTATAGGTGGAGGCGATCATTGTCACTTCCGACATCACGGTCTCAATTTTTGCGTCGCGCACCGCCTGCGCCACGGTGTCAAACGACTGCGTATCGGTGATGATCTCCCACGTGTCGCCTTCATCGTTCAGGTCCTCGCCGCCGGCTTCGAGCACGATGTTCATCAACTGCTCCTCGGTGGCGGCGTCCCTGGCGACGGCGATAATTCCCTTCTTCGAGAACATGAAGCGGACCGAGTTGGGCTCGCCCAGGTTGCCTCCGCCCTTTGCGAACGTGTGGCGAATTTCGCTGACCGCGCGGTTGCGGTTGTCGGTGGTGCATTCAACAATAATGGCGACGCCGCCCGGTCCGTAGCCCTCGAAGGAAATTTCCTCGTAGGTGGTTCCCGGCAACTCGCCGGTTCCGCGCTGGATGGCGCGCTTGATGTTTTCGGCAGGCATATTTTCGGCCTTCGCCGCCGCCACCGCGCCGCGCAGCCGGGGATTGCCGTCCACATCGCCGCCGCCCTGCCGCGCGGCGATGGTGATTTCCTTAATCAGGCGCGTAAAAATTTTGCCACGCTTGGCGTCGAGCGCGCCCTTCTTGTGCTTGATTGTCGCCCATTTGGAATGGCCGGACATGGGAACCTCTGCAAATCTATTGGACTGGATTTTGCGGCGGCATTGCTGAAGAAAGCGCCCGCAATTGTGAAGTATAGCAAACGGCAGAAGGTCCGGTCATGGCGGGTTCGCTGCTATCATCAATCCATGACGCAGCTCGAAGTGCTCTACCGCTACGAACACCATCCTTCCGAGGCCGCCATGTTCGCGCTGGGCAAGGCGCGCGAGGTTTACGGCATTCGCCGCATCCGGCTGGACCCGGAGTGGAACACGATTCGCGTGGAGTACGACGCGACCCGCCTTAACAAGTCGATGGTCCATCAAGTCCTGCGCCGCGCTGGAATCGATCTGGTCGAGGAGCTGCCGCTGATTGCGCCGCAGCCCGCGGTTGAGGCAATCGCCGCGCCCGCGCCGGCCAAATAGCCCGACGCCTGGAAAATGATGAAGCTGAATTTACCCGCTGGCCCTTTCCGGGCCTATCTCTTCGACTGCGATGGAACCATCGCCGACTCCATGCCGCTGCATTACGTGGCCTGGAAGCAAGCGCTCGGCGAGCACGGCTGCGACTTTCCCGAAGACCTGTTTTACCGCTGGGGAGGAATGCCGGTCAGCGAAATCATCTCCACACTGAATGAAAGACACGGGCTCACGATGCCGGTAGAAGAGGTCGCCGTTCGCAAGGAGAATCTGTATTACGAATTTCTGCCGCGCCTGACGGCCGTGCCCGAGGTGCTGGAAGTGATTGAGGCAAACCACGGGAGCCTGCCCTTCGCCGTGGTTTCAGGCAGCACGCGCGAGTCGGTCACGGCGTCGCTCCAGTCGCTCAATCTGCTGGACAAATTTGACGCGCTGGTTTGCGCGGGGGATTACCGGCTCAGCAAGCCGCATCCCGAGGCGTTTTTGCTGGCCGCCGAACGCCTCGGCATCGCCCCGGAAAAATGCCTCGTCTTTGAAGACACGGCCATGGGAATTGAGGCCGCCACCGCCGCCGGAATGGCGTCGGTCAAGGTGCTTCAGCCATGGGAACGGGTGGCGAAATGAGGACCCGCGCGAGGCGCGTAAGTGGTTTGCATGACGGCGCAAAAGCCTGTATCTTAAGAAGGTTCGTGGTCGCCTTTCTAAGCGTGCGCCCATAGCTCAGTTGGATAGAGCGTTTGGCTACGAACCAAAAGGTCGGGAGTTCGAATCTCTCTGGGCGCACCATAAATACTGAAAATTAAATAGCATGACAATCTCCCCCCAGGCCGGGCTGCGTTTTGGCTTTCCGGGTAGGCGATCCATGCATCAATCTCCGGCGTATTCCGGCAGGAAGAGATC
>JBAUHD010000536.1:0-3271 GCA_049680085.1 Acidobacteriaceae bacterium | reverse complement strand
CGTGGCGAGCACGGAGCAGGTAAACGTTGTGTCGGCGTCGAATTCCGTGATGGCGACGGACTATGCGGCCACGACCTCCAACCTCTCGAAGTTCGAGATCCTGACCCAGGCCGGCATCAGCGCGCTTTCGCAGGCCAACAGCACCCAACAGATGGTCACCAAGCTGTTGCAGTAAGCGTTCCATTTCTTCCAGGCGGGGGAGCTTCGGCTCCCCCTTTTCTTTGTTTTCACTAATTTGAGGGCCTGGTTTGCGGGCCGGTGTTTGCGAATCACCGGTTGAAGTTTGCCGCGCGACTTGACGATAGGGGGAACATGGGAGCCGTTGGAATTGCATTCGGGTCGCCGACAAGCGGCCAGGGGTTTGACGTAGCCAGCACCGTGAATGAGATTGTCACGAATATGCAGGCGGTCGAGACGCCCTGGAAAACAGAGTTGTCCACACTGCAAGCGCAGGACACGGCGCTCACCTCGATTGGAACCGACCTGAATACGCTTTCGAGCGCGATGTCGGCTCTGAGCGATTTCCAGGGAGTGCTGGCGGAAAAGGAAGGCTCAAGCTCGGACAATTCCGTGCTGCAGTTGACCTCGGCGGCCACGACGGCAGTGGCCGGCAGCCACACCCTTGTGGTAACGAGCCTCGCCCAGACCTCTTCCGATTACAGCGACGCGATTGCGAGCGGCGATGTGCTGAGCGGCAGCCTGACGCTGGCCGTGGGCGGTGGGACGGCGCAGACTCTCACGCTGGATTCGACCGACAATACCCTTGCCACGCTGGCCAGCGCCATCAATTCGGGCAGCTACGGAGTGTCGGCGAGCGTGATTACGGACGGCACCACGCAGCGGCTTTCGCTGGTCAGCCAGACCAGCGGAGCGGCGGGCAACCTTACGGTTTCCCCCAGCCTGAGCGACACGACCAGCGGCGGGACCGCGGTGAATTTTACCCAGGGGCAGGCCGGGCAGGACGCACAGTTTTCCGTGGATGGCATCAACGCGACCAGCTCGTCAAACTCGGTCGCGAATGTGATTCCCGGAGTCACGTTCCAGTTGCTGAGCGCCGCGCCGGGAACCAACATCCAGGTGGAGATCACCAACAACGATGGCGATGTGGAGTCGGCGGTCAGCAATTTTGTAAAGGCCTACAACGCTGTGATGGGGGATCTGAACACGGAGGAAGGAAACAACTCCTCCGGAAATCCTGAGCCGCTCTTTGGGAGTCCTACAACCTCCACGCTGCAGAGCCAGTTGCAGCAGGCGCTTGATTTCACGCAGTCGAGCGGGGCGGTGACTTCGCTGACGCAGCTTGGGGTGTCGGTGAACAATGACGGCACGCTGCTGCTGAATACCGACACGCTGCAGAGTATGCTGTCAAGCAACTACCAGGATGTGGTGAATTTCTTCCAGCCGAGCGGGAGCTTTACCTCGTTTGGCGGCAACATGACGGCCGCGCTGAATAATCTGGGCAACTCCAGCGCCTATGGCGTTCTCACCCTTGCAGGGAAGGAGAATGCCACGCAGGAAGCGACGCTGAACAAGAACATCAGCAACGAGGAATTGATTATCAGCACGCAAAAGACGGCGTTGACCAGCGAATTGAACCTAGCGAACTACACGCTTCAGGCGATTCCGGCACAGCTTGACGAGGTCAACCAAATCTACAGTGCGATTACCGGATACAACGAGAAGTCGTAGCGGACCAGGGATGGGCATGAATTATCAGCAGCAGAGCGTCGCCGGCATGAACGGCATCGAGTTGGTGGTTGCGCTTTACGATGGCATGACGCGGTTTCTGTACCGCGCCATTCAGGCGATTGAGGCGAACAACGTTGAGGACCGGCGGATGTACATCAAGCGTACGCTGGACATCCTGATGCACCTGCAATCGCGGCTTCGGATGGACACGGGAGGGTCTTCGGCCAAGGCGCTGGCGGAGTTCTATGCGGCGATTTTCGCGCTCTGCATTGATGGCTCGCGGCTATCCTCGACGGCGCGGCTCAAAGAGGCGATCAGTTGCATTCGCGATGTTCGCGAGGCCTGGCACACAATTTCGCATGACCCCACGGTGCTTTCCGCACTTCATGAAAATCAAGTCCCGCAAATGCTGACTGTCCCTTCGCAGGTGGCGATTCCGCTGGCGCAGGAGCCGGTTTCTTCAAGCTGGAGCGCGTAGCGGAAAATTCGGAACAGGTATACGGCGAAAAAGTGCAGGTCCCTCCGCTACGTCCGCTTCGCGGACTTCGGTCGGGATGACAAGGTTTGTATTTGAGTTGCGTCCAAGTGGGTTTCTGCTCTAACCGACCCCGGCGAGCTCTTCTTCCATTTTCTGCTTTTCGTAAAGGTTGAAGTAATAGCCTTCGCGGACGAGTAGCTCTTCGTGGGTTCCCAGCTCGGCGATGCGGCCGTTGGCCAAAACCGCGATTCTGTCCGCGTTGCGCACGGTGGAGACGCGGTGTGAGATGAGGATGGTGGTGCGGCCCTGCATTCGGCGGCGCAACTCTTCCAGAATGCGCTCCTCGGTATAGGTATCGACGCTGGCCAGGGCGTCGTCGAGAATGAGAATGCGCGGATCGCCGACCAATGCGCGGGCAATGGAGGAACGCTGCTTCTGCCCTCCGGAAAGCGTGAGGCCGCGTTCTCCCACCATGGTTTCAAAGCCGCGCGGGAAGTCCTCAAACTCCGCGCGGATGTGCGCGGCTCCGGAGGCATCGAGCATCTGGTCCGCGCTGGCGTCGGGTTTGCCGAAGAGAATGTTCTCGCGGATGGTCTCGCTGAAAAGAAAAGTCTCCTGCGGAACGAAGCCGATGGCCTTGCGCAACTGCGCCAGAGGATAGTCGCGGACCGGGGTGCCGTCGATGAGCACGGTGCCGGGAGTGGCATCGTAGAGCCGCGGAATGAGGCTGACCAGCGTGGTCTTGCCCGCGCCGGTGAGTCCAACCAGCGCGAGGCTGGACCCGGCGGGAATCTGGAGCGAAATGTCGCGCAGGACCGGAGTCTCGCCGTAGGAAAAGGAGAGATGGCGGAATTCGATGTCGCCCCGGATTTCGCTGACTTCGCCCGGTTTGGCGTCACGGTCGTCGATGGTGGGCTCTTCGACGAGCAGTTCGTGGATGCGGACGACCGAAGCGGTTCCGCGCTCAAACAGATTGACGACGTAGCCGAGCGCGATCATGGGCCAGGTGAGCATGACGGTGTAGATGGTGAAGGCGGTGAAGTCTCCGGTGGAGATGCGGTGCGATAGGACCTCATGCCCGCCGACCAGCAGCACGATGACCAT
>JBAUHD010000535.1:0-2700 GCA_049680085.1 Acidobacteriaceae bacterium | reverse complement strand
CCCAGCGGCAGCGCGGCCAGCGCCTCAATGGCCTGTTCCAGATCGTTGGATTTGATCTCCGCCCGGCCAAGGTCACCCGCAATATAGGTCACCAGGCCCTTCCCGTAATTCGGCACAATGTCGTTGGTAGGGGTTGTAGCCATCACGACATCGCCTCCGGGAGATATCGCCTCCGGGGGATATTGCGGGAACGGGCCTTGATTCAAACGATCCGTAATGTGCGGGCCGGAGCCGAAATCGTAATGGCCCCAATTATGGGCGGGCACATAAGCCCTGGCGACCGGCGATCCAACCCCGCCGGCAATTCCGGCGATGGCTGCCGTTTTCAAAAAGCTTCTGCGATCCATTCCCCGCTCCTCTCGCTGTCACACATCCGCCATTCGGGCAGCCCCTCCGGACTGCTGTTCGGTATCCCACTGAGAAATACCCGTACTCGGACATCTGGTAAAAATTTCGAAGTAAATGCTAACATCAATCTGCAATAATACGAAGCTAATCTACCATAAGGCGAAGTTAACCTGAAGCAGAATAGGTTTCTTTTCATGGGCCAATCGCGGAAGGAGATTCCATTGAACAGCGATTTAAAGCATTCCGCTCGTCAGCGGGCGGGATACCCAGGTTGCGCACACGCACGCTTTTCCGCGACCTCAATTGCCGTTTTGTCGATGTTCCTCGGCGTCGCCGTGATACCGGCTCTCGCGCTACCAGCCAAAACCGCCGGCTCCTTCTACGTCGCGTCCAGTGGCAAGGACGCGAACCCCGGCACCATAAGGATGCCTTTTCGCACGGTGCAGCACGCGGCCGAAGAAGCCAAACCAGGCGACACCGTAAACATCGAGGGTGGAGTCTATTGCCAGCGGCTTGCAATCACCGCGTCCGGCAATGCATCCGAGGGCACCATCACCTTTCGCAGCCAGCCGGGAGAAACAGCGGTCCTGGACGGAAGCTGCCTGACGCCGGCAATCGGCAATAGCGCCATGATCGCGATCCATGATGCGAGCTACGTCAAAGTGGAAGGTCTGGAAGTCCGCAACTACAAAACCGCCGACCGCACTCGCGTCCCATTCGGAATCCATATTTACGGCCATGGCGCGCACATTGAGCTGCTTCACAACAACGTGCACAATATCGAGCAGACCTATCCTGGGCGCGAAGGCTCCGGCCACGGAGCCAACGGATTCGGAATCGCGGTGTACGGTACGGATACGACTCCGATCACCGATCTGGTCATCGCCGGAAACGAGGTCCATCACCTGCAAACCGGATCAAGCGAATCGCTGGTGCTAAACGGCAATGTCACCCACTTCCGCGTGACCGGAAACCGCGTTCACAACAACAACAACATCGGCATTGACATCATCGGGTTTGAGCACACGGCGCCCAATCCTGAAATCGACCGCGCACGTGACGGCGTGGTCAGCGGGAACACCGTCTACGACATCACATCCAAGGGCAATCCAGCCTATCGTCAGGATGTCGATTCAGACGGCATTTACGTCGACGGCGGCACGCAAGTGGTCATTGAGCGCAACGTCATTCACGATGCCGACTTCGGAATTGAAACCGCCAGCGAGCACCTTGGGCACAACAGCAGCCACATTCTTGTCCGTAACAATCTCATCTATGCTTGCCACACCGCGGGCATCACCATCGGAGGATACGACCCGAAGCGCGGCGGCACGCATGACGTCACCATCGTGAACAACACGCTTTATCAGAATGACGCATGGCACACCGGAACCGGCGAGTTTCAGATGCAGTACCACATGAGGAATAACGTCTTCAAAAACAACATCGTTTACATCGGCAAGTACGGAAGAGCGCAGAGGAGCGTGTCGGGCCGCATGGACCCCGCGACCCCGACCGTAACCCTTGACCACAATCTTTACTACTTCCCGGCCGGCCCAAACGCGGTGACGTGGTCCTACGATGGCAAAGAGTATTCCTCCTTTCAGGCGTATGTGAAGGCCACCGGCCAGGACAAGAATTCCGTCTTCGCCGATCCCCGGTTTATCGATCCCGCAAAACACAAC
This sequence comes from Acidobacteriaceae bacterium, assembly GCA_049680085.1. Classification (GTDB taxonomy): domain Bacteria; phylum Acidobacteriota; class Terriglobia; order Terriglobales; family Acidobacteriaceae; genus Silvibacterium. Next base: position 667 of record JBAUHD010000535.1, on the reverse strand, counting down.
TTCCATCTGCAGCAGAATTCTCCAGCGCTTGGAAAGGGGGCGAATTTAGGTCCCTCTTAGCTTTGGATTCTTGGCGGCCCAATATCACTCAAACGTCTCTATTCCTGGTTCGCAAAATCCACGGTTTCCAGTCGCTCGCTTTCAGTGGCTTGAGCACCATATCCACGACCTTCCATTCGCTCCCCGCTTCGAGGACGACATTGTCTGTCCCTAGACATTCATGGTCGGCGCGCCCGAACCTCTCTGTGAAAGCCACCTGCCACTAGCTCCGACTGGAAAGGCTATACGGCCAGCGTTGCTGCATCTGCCGGAACAGCTCCTCGCGCAATTGGCTCACTATCTTCTGGTTGCGCGCGTGGCAAAAGTTGCTGGGGCAGTTGGATGAGCACAAGCTGCTGGACTGGGAAGAGGCGTTTCTGGATGCCACGCAATCTCAAAGAGTTTACCTTGATGCGGAGTTTCATTATTTGCCCAGGATGCTCAGTATTTTCTGCGTGTGCCGCCCAAAGCATGAAGCTTCGCATCAAGCTCTTTGCCGAAGCGGTTCCAGTCTGGGAGCCATAGAGCACCGCTATGCGCAAGCTGTGCGGCATTTCTGCGCTTGGCTGGGCTGGAGCATACGAGTAGAGGCCCGCCAGATATCCATTCAGCCAACTGCGTTGTGCAG
>JBAUHD010000534.1:0-4218 GCA_049680085.1 Acidobacteriaceae bacterium | reverse complement strand
CGCCCAGTCCCGCTTCAAACGAATGGATAATCGCGTCCGCCGGCATTCCGGCAACGATGGCCAGCGCCAGCGAGACCACCAGCAGCGTGATGAATGGATTCAGCTTCGCGACCGCGATCAGCAGGATTAACCCGATCACGGAGACCAGCGCGGAGATAAGCAGGAAGAGGCTGTGATGGTCGATCATTCAGAAGTCTTCAAATCGGAATCGCTCTTGCTGTACCCAAACACAAGTTCTTCTCACCCCCACCGGAGCGAAGCGAAGTAGAGGAACAGCTTTTGCTGCACCCGATCACAAGTTATTGTCATCCCGACCGAAGCGAAGCGCAGCGGAGGGACCTGCTTTTCTTTTTCGGGTACACCAATAGTGTTCCGCGCTACTCCACCCCCATCCCGGCGAGTACCCCACGCATAAACGCATAGCTTTTCGTCACTCCCGGCATGGGGTCATCGCCATGGACCTCATATTCCAGATCGACAAAGCCGGGATAACGAATCGCAATCAGCGCCTTGAAGATTTCCCGCACCGGCATCAGGCCGTCGCCCACGGCGACTTGGCTGGCCTTGTCGTGAAAGTCCGTCAGGTCCTTCATATGCATGTTGAAGAGGCGCGGGCCCGCGGCGTGGATGGCCTGAACCACATCCGTCCCCGCGCGAACCGTGTGACCCACGTCAATGCAACAGCCCATGCGCGGGTCCATGTGCTTGACGGCCTTGAGCACGGTCAGCGGTGAGGGCCATAACTTGTCCTCTGGCCCGTGATTGTGAATGGCGATGCGGATGTCGTATTGCTTGACGAACTTCTCCAGGCGTGGAAGGGTCTCCGGCGACGGGTCGCCCGCAACGATGACCCGCACTCCGGCGCGTTTGGCGTATTCAAACTTGCTCCGGATGTCCGCATCATTGTCCTCGCGAAAATAAACGGCGCCCACGGCATGAAGTTTGATTCCGTTGGCGGAGTAATCGGCCAGCGCGGCGGCTTCCTGCGCGGGGTCCATCGGGAGATGGTCCTTCGCGTCCTTGGCGTTAAGCGCGGAGACGCGAAGCTGCTTCATGAATCCGATCAACTGGGCGCGGGAAAAGTTGCGGAAGGTATAGCTGGCCAGCCCAAGATGGACCGGAGAAGGCGCGGTCGATTTTTGTGACGGCTGCGCGAATGCCTGGAGGTCTGCGGCATTGAAGACGGCGCACGCGGCGGCCGCCGCCGCGCTTGAATTGAGAAAGGTGCGGCGAGTTATCCGGCTCATAGGGTCGGCTCCCAGCCTTTCTGGTATTCACGGCCCCACATCCGCATGGCCGCCGCGTCATCCTGAATTTTTCCATCGGCGGAATCGAGCCGCAGCTCGCGGTTCACCTCCCACGCGATGTTGGAGAGTTGCAGCATGGTGACGGCGACGTTGCCAACGGCGATGGGCGCGTGCAGCCGTTCGCCCGTGCGCACCCCGGCAATAAAGTTGGCGAAGTGCGCATTCGTCATGGAGTCGGCCCCGATCAGATCCGCCGACGAAGTCTTGCCGCTGTTGGCCTTGAACTCACTCAATTTTTTGCCGTCAAGATCGTAAATCTCATAGCCGTCGCGGTCCACAAGAACCGTCCCCGTCGTGCCCATAATGGTTGAGCCGCGGTCCCGCCCGTAGAACCTCATCCCCTGGCAGCTTTTGCCCTCCCAATCGAGGAGCTTGTCCTCGTACTCGAAGCTGGTCAGCAGCGTGTCATAGAATTGCCAGTCATCTTTGAAGGCATAGCGCCCTCCTGAAGAGGAGACGCGATTCGGATAGTCCACGCCGAGCGCCCAGCGGCAAACGTCCACTTCATGCGTGCCGTTGTTCAGCGTCTCCCCCGTGCCCCACACGCGGAACCAGTGCCAGTTGTAAGGCTGCACGTTATCTGTGTACTGGCGGCGCGGCGCGGGGCCCTGCCACAGGTCCCAGTCAAGCTGCGCCGGCACCGGCGCGGGTTTGCCGTGTCCGATGGATTTGCGCGTGTTCGAGTACCAGGCCTTCGCGTAGTAGGGGCGTCCAATTTCGCCGCTGTGAATGCGCTGGACAATCTCAATCGTGTGCGGCGACGACCTCTGCTGCGTGCCCATCTGCACCTGCTTGCCGTACTTGCGCTGCGCCGCGACCAGCAGCGCGCCCTCGGCGGGATTATGGCTGCACGGCTTCTCAACATAGACGTGCTTGCCCGCCTTGAGCCCGTCAATCGCCATGGGAGTGTGCCAGTGGTCAGGCGTGGCAATGGTCACAGCGTCCACGTCTTTTTGATCGAGAATGCGGCGGAAATCCTTGCTGGTTGCGGGCGCGTCGCCCATCGTCCGCTGGGCGGCGGCGGCGAACTTCGCCAGCGTGTTCGAGTCCACGTCGCAGACGTGGGTAATGCGGGCCGCGCTCTGGTTGGCCTTCAGCGCGGCCAGGTGAGCGTACGCCCGCCCGTGAAGCCCGATGACGGCGAAGTTCAGGCGATTATTCGCCCCCAGAATCTGCCCATAGCTCTTTGCCGTGGAACCAACCGCCAGCGTCGCGGCCCCCACGGCAAGCGTGTCAAGAAACTCCCTGCGTGTTACGGTCACGGTGCCTCCAATTCGTTCTAAATGGGTGGCCCACACAAGCGCCTTTGCTTGTGTGGGGCAAGTCAAATCAGCAGGAAATGCCTGCTTTGGCGAGGGTCTTCTTTAATCCAGCCATGCTGATGCGCGTCGAAGCCTCAGGCGTTCCCGCGCCGCGCCAGTGCGTCTCCAGGCTCACCGCATAGTGGTAGCCGTCGCGCTTGAACGCGCGGAACTGCCCCACCCAGTCGATAATTCCCCCGCCTACCGGAGCCCAGGCGTACTTGCCGTCCGCCTTCCGCACTACGTCCTTGCAGTGGCAGTGGCCAATGCGGTCTTTAGGCAGCAGGTCGTAGCCGTTTGGATAAGGCGTCGCGCCAATTGCCGCCGCGTTGCCGGGATCCCAGTTCAGCATGAAATTCCGGTTTGGAATCGCCGCCAGCACGGCGGCGGCCTCCGCTCCGGTGGCGGTGTTGCAGGTCATTTCATTTTCGAGGATCAGGATGAGATTGTGCTTCGCGCATGTCTCCGCCGCCTCGCCCAGCTTGGCGTTCATGGCCTTGCGATACGGCTTCTGGTCTTCAATGCGCGTGAAATCGAAGCACCGGATGCGCCGCGTGTTGAAGGTTTTCGCCAGCGCGATGCAGTGGTCGAGGAGCCGCTGTTGCTCGGCGGCGTCAAAGTCGGCGTGGAACTCGGCCTTCCGCGCATGTTTGTAGGGAGCCCCCGGCCAGTCGGTCTTGAAGAGCGGGCTGGCGATGTCCGTAACGCGCAGTTTGTGCGCAGCCAGAATTTTCTTCGATTCGGCGATTTCCTTCTCGTTCAGCTCCGTGATGTTCTTGTTCCACATGCCGCGCAGCTCAATCCAGTGGAGGCCAAAATCATGCGCGGCAATCTGGCAGGCTCGCTCAAAGTCCTGCGTGATTTCGTCGTTGATCACGGAAAGCCGGAAGGGACACGATCCTTCGCCCCCAGCGACCGCATTTGCCTTTTCAACGAGCGGCGATGCGCCTGCCGCCAACGTCGCCATTCCCATGCCTGCGAGCACTTCGCGTCGTGTTCGATTCATCCTTGTTTCGGCCCCCCATCGCGCCGAGTCTCAAATCGGTATCCATCATCGGACTTTATGGGCGGGATGTCATCTTTTCTCCGTCTTAAATCAGGGCGCTGGCAAAAAATCCCCGGATTTTACTTGCCGAGGATTGCGCCGCCATTTATCATCAGAGCACGATGTTTGTGTCCATCATTTCGGCATGTTGTTGTTCGGCTCAGAGCCGGACTTGTTGCTGATCTGTCTTCAGCCGCACTCGCCGACTCCCACCCCTCTTCCGGTGGGTTTTTTATTTCCAGAACAATTTTGCTTGCAGCACGAGAAGTTTCAGAGAGAGAAATGACTGATACCCCAGCCGCAGTCGTACCCGTCAAGGAAACCAAGGCGCAGCGCGTCGAGCGAATCAAGCGCGAGAAGAACCCATGGCAAGCCTTCGATGAAGTGCGCCAGTTCGCGCGCGAAGGTCGCGCCAGCGTCACTCCGGAATGGATCAGTTCCTATTTCCGCTGGTGGGGCACCTACACCCAGGGAGACGGCATCGGCGCCATCGGCGGCAAGGGCGGCGAGGGCCTCATGTCCGAATACTTCATGATGCGCATCGGCACGCCCAACGGGCTGCTCA
>JBAUHD010000533.1:0-3640 GCA_049680085.1 Acidobacteriaceae bacterium | reverse complement strand
CGAAGCGCTGGCATCTCTCGAGCAGGCGCTCAGGCTCGATCCCGAGAGCACCGAAGTCCAGGCGAAAATCGAGACCGCGAAAGAGCGAAAGCAGCGTCACGATGAGATCAGCAAGCTCGTCACCACCGCCGAGCAATCCCGTGACCGCGGAGACATCACCGGAGCCCTCAAGTCGCTGGAAAGAGCGCTCCATCTCGATCAGCAGAATACGAAGCTCCGAGCCCTCTACGCCGAATTTGCCAAGCAGGCCAAGCTCGCCGCGCAACAGGGGCAGATTCGCGAATTGCTCGGCAATGCGAAGCAGGAGTTGTCTTCGCGCCACTTCACCGCCGCCATCGATATCCTTCACGAAGTCGGCAAAATTGATCCTTCCCTGCCGGAACTGGAAACCCTGCTTCATACCGCGTCCGCCGGGCAGGAGCAGGAGCGCCGCCGCAAGCTTCTCGAACAGGTCCAGGCGCAGATTGAAAGCTGCCTGCTCGCCGACGATTACGACCGCGCCACCGATCTGGTGAATCGCGCCGTTGAGCAACTTCCCACGGAAGCCTCGCTGCTCCAGCTCAAGACCCGGGTCGCAAGCCAGTCCCGACAATTCCGCATCAAGCAATTGGTGGACTCCACCGCCGCCCAGGCACAGGAGATTTTCTCCCGCTCGCCCAGCGAGGCGCTGCAGCTTGTACAGCGCGCGTTGGAGGAGGCACCCGGACAAGAGCGCCTGCTCACGCTGGAGAGTTCGCTCCGGCAACGCCTTCGCGCGCTCGAAACGGAGGAAGTCCGCGGCCGCTATCTGCGCGAAGCGCAGACCTCCATTGATCGCGGGCAGTTTGACGCCGCCATCAAAACCCTCGAATCCTACCAGCTTGAGTTCACTGACGCCGAGGGAGTCACCCAACTCCTGGAGTTCGCGCGCAAGGAACTGGCCCAGCAACAGCGCCGCGCCCGCGTTGGCGCCTGTGCGGAAAAGGCCCGAACCCTGATGCAGGCCGAGCGGATGGACGAAGCCATCGCTCTGCTCGATCCGCTATGCACGGAAACCGGCGACGCCTCGCTCGCGCGGCTGCTCGCCGAAGCGCGTCAACAGCAGGCCGAGTCCGCCCGCCGGCTTGAGTTGCTGACCGACCGAGTAACCAAGCTCCGCAAGCAGCGCCACTTTGACGAAGCCATTGGCCTGCTGCAAAACCATCCCGCCGCCGGCGAGGGCGCGCCGCTTCACTCACTGCTGGTCGAGTTGCGCGCCGAGCAAAGCCGCAGCCAGGCGGTTGCCAATGCGGTCACGGCGGCAAATGCCGCGCTTGAAAAAGCCGATTTTCACGGCGGCCTTGAATCACTGCAAAGCGTGCGGCGCGCCTACGGCGAGTCCGACGAACTTACTCGCGCCATCGCCGACTTTGAAGCCAAGCGCACCACCGCGGCCAATCAAGCCGTGCAGAAATCTGTTGACGCGGCCCGCGCCGCGCTCCTCAAGAGCGAGCCCGCCGCCGCCATGAACGAGCTTCGATCGAGCGCCGAACTGGTCGATTTTGCCGGCGCCGCGCTGCAGGCCGACTGGCGCCGCCTCAAAGCGGAAGCCGCCAAGCCTGTAGCCCGCAAAAACACGGGTTCCATTGCCGCCGGAGAATCGTTCGACATCGCCGAAGCGCCCGCCTCGCGCCGCAAGCTGACGACCATCCTGATTGCCGCCGCCCTCGTCGTCGTCATTGCAGTGAACATTGGGCTCTGGTTGTACAGCCACAGGTCAAAAAACCAAGTAGCCGTAAACCCCGCCTCCCAGACCCAGTCCCGCCAACCGGCAGCGTTGCCCGTGGCTCCCGCCGGAACGCTCATGGTCAAGGGCAATACGGACAATGCCGAGGTCTTCGTCGACGGCCTCATCAAGGGATTCACCCAGAAGGACGGCACGCTGACGCTCCCGCTTGACCCCGGCACCCACTCGGTCCGCTTCGTAAAGCCCGGCTATGACACTTCTACGTCGCCGCCTGTGACCATCAGCGCCAACAAGCAAGCAACTCTCAGCTTCAATCTCACGCAATCCAAATCCGCTGCCGCGGCCCCTGAAACCCAGGCCTATCTCACCATCCACTCCATTCCCGGAGCAGCGGTTCTCATTAACAAGAGCCCGCAGGGAACCACTGACAGCCAGGGCAGCCTCATCCTTCCCGTGAAGCCGGGCAAACTTTCTCTTCAGGTGGAAAGGGCCGGCTATCAATCCATCTCGCAGAACCTGTCCGTAAGAGCGGGCGACCGTCCTTCCATCGTCGCCCTGCTCACGCCTGTGCCGCCGCCGGCCAAAGCCGCCGCCGCGCCCGCACCTCAGCCCGTGCAAATTCTTTCCTTCTCCGCTGCCGACTCGCAGATTGAAAGCGGCCAATCGACCACGCTGAAATGGCAGACCTCCAACGCCGCCGAAGTAACCATCGACAACGGAATCGACCGGGTGGACGCGAGTGGCCAGACCACGGTTCGTCCTTCCGCCACGACCACCTATACGCTCACCGCCAAGGGCAATGGCGGCGTGCAGCAGCGCAACGTCAACGTCATCGTTGAGGCCAAAGCAGTCGCCGCCGCTCCCAAGCCCGCCGCCGTCACGAAGGCCGCGCCCGTAATCGATGAGCCCGCGCTGATTCAGCAGGCGCTCAACAATTTCAAAGGCGCGTACAACGCGCACGACATGGCGAGAATGCGGGGCGTGTGGACCGGCATGAGCAAATCGCAGGCGCACGGATTAGAGAATTTCTTCAAAGGGAATTCCGGCGCGAAGGTTGAGGATGACTGCCCGGCATCCTCCCTTAGCGTCACCGGAGACTCGGCACAGTGGGCCTGCAAGGAAACCACCACTCTGGTTGTAAGCGGACGCCAGCTCTCCAGCGCGCACGACATACGCTTCTCATTCGTGAAGAAGAATGGAAGCTGGTCCATCTCGGAGCGGAACTAAAGCGGTCCTCACACGGGTGTATTCCGTGAAGGATCGAGTGGCATTTGTTCACGCGCGCCGAGCGCCAGACGATTTGCAGAAATCCGCTTCTCGAGTTGCTGTAGTTCATAGACTCTATTGGGTTTTCGTGTTTGGGGTTTGCCGCAGATCATTGATTCCATTGAGTTTTCATAAATCGCGGAGGTTGTAGTTCATTGATTCTGCTGGGTTTTCCCGGATTTTTATTGGGGTTCCGGGTGTGCCGCGCATGAGCGATCTCCTTTGAGAGGACCAATGAAAAAGGGGCCGCTGTGCGCGGTCCCTCGTTTAACTTTTACGTTCTATTTCTATTTTACCAACTTGCGAAAATTGAAATGCCTGGTCGGGGAATTTTTTCCCGCAGCGCAGCGTCGCTCGGATTCCAAAACGGGACTCTTCAGGTTTGTGCAACTTTACTTATAGCCATTGCACACGCCTGAAGGCGAACCAACCTGTGGGCAGGAAGCAATCCCGCGCTCAATGTCTCGAAACCGGGCCTTCAAAACTTGTACGAAATGCCCACCAGCGGCACAATCCTGCTCCGCAGACCATTGTTATCGATCTGATACAAGACGTTGCCGGAGAGCACCAGGTCGCGATAAGGATTCCACTTCAATCCGCCGCTCACGTCGTTGATGGTATAGCTGGTGTTCGCAGTGGTGACGGTGGGCAGGTTGACCGTGCTCGGGG
>JBAUHD010000532.1:0-4100 GCA_049680085.1 Acidobacteriaceae bacterium | reverse complement strand
CGGAGTCTGCCAGGGGCTCGCCAACAGCTACTCCTGGGACGTCGTCTGGGTCCGCGTCATCACCGTCCTGCTCGCCGTCTTCGGAGGAGGCGTCGGCCTCATCGCCTATCTCGTCTTCTGGGTCGTCATGCCCGAGGAGCCCTATCCCATGCCCAATTCCGCCGCATGGCCCACCCAATGACAAATGACAAGTGGGGGAGATAAGGACAACGAGCCCCCCACCCTTATGTCCTCTGACCGCCGAGAGGCATCCCCCTCACTCCTTGTCATCCCGACCGAAGCGAGCGCAGCGAGCGTAGCGGAGGGACCTGCACTTTTCGCCGCACACCGGCTCCGATTTGTTTTCTTTCACCTCATCACCGCCACCCGCTTGCTTACAAAACTGTTACATCCACGAAGCTCCCACGCTGTTAGGGTCAAAACAGAGCCAACTACGCGGAGATGCAGCGACCCATGCCTTCTGAAGTCATCGATACCACCCTCCCCCTCGCAAGCCCCGCACCTGCACCCGTCCATGCCGCGCCGCGAGTTGAACCCCTCGTTCCCAAGCTCGGCCGCGCCGCGCAGAGCGGCAGGCTCAGCGTCGTCACCGCCGTTTTCATGGTGCTGTTTCATATGCTGGCCATTGTCGCGCTCTTCACGTTTTCGTGGACGGCCCTGATCTGCACCGTCATCCTTTGGGTCTACGCCTCTGATGTGGGCATTGGCATGTGCTACCACCGCCTGCTCACCCATCGCGGCTATAAAACCCCCAAGTGGGTGGAATACTTCATGGCCATCGGCGCCACGCTCGCCCTTGAGGGCGGTCCCATGTTCTGGGTTGCGACGCACCGCGTTCACCACCAGCTTTCCGACCATGAGGGCGACCCGCACACCCCCACTGAAGGCGGATGGTGGGCGCACATGGGCTGGATCTTCTGCGGCGTTTCCATACACAACGAAACCGCCATGCTGTCGCGCTACGCTCCCGATCTCGCGCGCGACAAGTTCTACCTCTGGCTCAGCAAATATCACTGGGTCCCCATGGTGGTCGTCGGCTTCGCCCTGCTGGCCATCGGCGGATGGACCGCTGTCTTGTGGGGAATCTTCCTCCGCGTCACCCTCGGCCTTCACTCCACCTGGCTCGTCAATTCCGCCACCCATATGTGGGGCTCGCGCCGATTCAACACCAAAGACCATTCCCGTAATAGCTGGTGGGTGGCCCTGCTCTCAGGCGGCGAGGGATGGCACAACAACCACCACGCCCATCCCGTCTCCGCCCGCCACGGCCTTGCCTGGTACGAATTCGACCAGAACTGGATCGGAATTCTTCTCCTCAAAAAGCTCGGCCTCGCCTGGGACATAAAAGTCGCCCAGTACGACAAGCACGACCCAAAGCCCTCCGGCGTCGCCTGATCCCCACCCTCTGACGGTGGCCCAAGCTGACGACAGGTGGCCCAAGCTGACGGACGGTGGCCCACTCAAGCCGGCTTTTGGCTTGAGTGGGGAACAAACCTTGAATCAGGTTTCGTATCAGGGCACGGCTTCAGCCGTGCCGCAAACCGTCCAGAATGACTGCGGGCTTTAGCCCCTGAGGGATACTTTCCCCTCCACAATCCGCCGCCCTTCCCCGGACAGTCCACTCACGCGGATTGGATCAAATTGTGCTTTCACCGCCGTCGATCCGGACCTTGAGAAGCACGCCTCAGGCTTAAGCTCAGCGGCGGCATTCAGAAAGACGGCTTCAACCTCGCTTACCTTCTGAACCCTGGCCCCTGAGCCCTGCCCTCCGCCTTTCTGAACCTTGGACTCCGAGCCCTGATTTCCGCCTTCCTGAGCCCTGGGCTCTGAGCCCTGAGCCCTGTCTTCCCTCACCAGCGACCCCGACCGCCCCAGATTCCGCGCCATCGCCCGCAGCAAACTGAACAGGCAATTGAACGTCGCCTGCTCCATCCGACCCTCGTTGTAATCCTTCAGCAGGATGAAGTAGTTGATCTGCAGCGACGCCCGATCCTCCGGAAAAACAAACGGCAGCGGACCCTCCGCCTGCGCCTTCCCCAGCACCCTCTTCACCGCCGAGTGGTGATAGCAAAGCTCGGTCCCGCCCACCGCCGGCGACCCGCAAACAATTCCATCGCTCTTCACGTGACTGCAAAGCTTTACAGACTCAGGCATTCCATCCGCTCCTTCACTGCTGATCCACAAACGGTCGATAGAGAGTTGAATTTCCACCCAAAAAAGCAAAAGGCGCAGCCGCAGCCACGCCCCAAATTCACCCTATAAGTTCAGAATACCAACTTCCAATAAATCAAATGCATTTTTAAGTCTTTGAAAATAATCAACTTAAAAAATAATTCCTTGACAACTTTCAACCTGTGGAAAACTCCTATCCCCGAGTACCCGCTAACCCCCATGCTTTCTATATTTTACGAACTCTACCCTTTGTTTTCTATATTTTGCGAGTTTTCCGCAGACAATCCGCCCCGCGCGTGCTTTCCCGCGCCTCGACCGGTAAACTCCCCACAGGCGCACTCTCGCCCCACCCATGCGAACCCGAGGACGAAGACGGAACGTAGTGCTGTTCATCCTGCTGGGCGCCTGCCTGGTCGGGGTCGCCGTCTTCCTCAACGTCAGTTGGATCATCCTCAACTGGCGTCGCCTGTGGCCCATGCTCATCGGCATCCCCTTCTTCCTGCTGCTCATCGCCGGCGTCGTCCTCAACACCATCTTCCTGGTCCGCGAAGTCCGCCGCAACGAGCGTCACGACAGCTTCATCAACGCCGTCACCCACGAGCTGAAAACGCCCATCACCTCCATCCGCCTCTATCTCGAAACCCTGGAGCGGCGCGAGCTCAGCGAGGAAAAGCGCCAGGAATTCTACGGCATCATGCTCGAAGACAGTGACCGCCTGCTCGCCACCGTCGAGCAGGTGCTCAAGGCCGGAGAAGTCGGCCAGCGCTCCCGCAAGGTGGACCGCGCCCCCGTGGACATGCGCGAGCTCGTCGAGGCCTGCCTCTACCGGGTCCGGACGCTGCATCACCTCACCCCCGAGAACCTGACCATGGAGCAGCCGCCGCCGGAGCTGTCTCTCGTGGTTCGAGGCGACCAGGAAGACCTGCGCGCCGTGGTCATGAACCTGCTCGCCAATGCCGTCAAGTATTCCCCCCGCGGCATCCATATCCGCGTGCGCCTCGCCATCGAGCGCGAGGCCTGGGTCATCCTCACCGTCACGGACAGCGGCATCGGCATTCCTCCCGCGCACCTCAAGCGGATATTCAAGCGCTTCTATCGCGTCCCCAAGCGCAACGTGCTTCGCACCAAAGGGACGGGGCTGGGGCTCTTCCTGGTCCGCACCATTGCCCGCCAGCACGGCGGCGACGCCTTTGCCAAAAGCGCGGGCGAAGGTCTGGGAGCGACGGTCGGAGTCCAGTTGCCGCGCGTGCTCGATCCGATGGAAGAACCCCGAACCATGCAGGAGACCCTGTGACCGCGGAGCGCATATTGGTGGTCGAAGACGAGGCCCATCTGGCCCAGGGGCTCCAGTTCAACCTGCGCGCCGAAGGCTATGACGTCGAGGTCGCCGGCGACGGCGAGCGCGCCCTGGCGCTGCTGGAGCGGGAGCGCTTCGATGCCGTGCTCCTCGACGTGATGCTGCCCGGAAAGAGCGGCTTTGAAGTCGCCGCCGCGCTGCGCCAGGCGGAGAACTTTGTCCCGGTGCTCATGCTCACCGCGCGCGGACGCCCTGAGGACGTGCTCGAAGGATTTGCCGCCGGAGCCGACGACTACCTGCCTAAGCCTTTCGACCTCTCCCTTCTGCTGGCGCGCCTCAACGGCCTGCTCCGCCGCATGAAGTGGCACACCGCGGCGGCGAAGTCCCCAACCGCTCCCGACGACCCGCCTCAGTTCGAGTTCGCCGGACGCCGAATCGACTTTGAGAACCTCCGCCTCGAGGCCCTCGGCAAGGAAGTCCACCTGACCTTAATGGAGGCCGACCTGCTGCGCTACCTCGTCCGCAACCAGGGCCGCTCCATCTCCCGCAAGGAGCTGCTGGAGCAGGTTTGGCGCCTCCGCGACGACACCGACACCCGCGCCATCGACAACTTCATCGTCCGCCTCCGGCG
>JBAUHD010000531.1:0-2166 GCA_049680085.1 Acidobacteriaceae bacterium | reverse complement strand
CGGCGCTCGATGGTGCGCGCGGGGACTTTTTCGCCGAGGCCGAACGCGCGCGAGCCTTCTTCATCCGAGTAGCCGAAGACGCCCAGCCAATCGAACTTCGCCTCACGGACAAAATCGCAGAGCGCTTCATAGTCGGCTTCCGTTTCGCCGGGGAAGCCGACAATGAAGGATGTACGCAGCGCGATTCCGGGCACGGACGCGCGGACTTTTTCGAGCGTCTTGAGGAAAATCGCCGCGCTCGCCCCGCGCTTCATGCTCTTCAGCACCGGCGCGGAGGCGTGCTGCAGGGGTACGTCGAGGTACTTGCAGAGGGTGTCGTGCTTCGCGATGGTTTCGAGCAGGCGGCCCGTGATCTTGTTCGGGTAGGCGTAGAGAAAGCGCAGCCACACCAGCCCGGGAATTGCGGCCAGGCTATCGAGCAGTTGCGCCAGGCCATCCTTCATGCCGAGGTCTTCGCCGTAACAGGTCGTGTCCTGCCCAACCAGCGTGATCTCACGCACGCCTTGCGCGACCAGGTTTTCGGCCTCAGCCACCACCGACTCAAACCGCCGCGAGCGAAACTTGCCGCGCAGGTTGGGAATAATGCAGAAGCTGCAAGGGTGATCGCATCCTTCGGCAATCTTGATATAGGCGGAAGCCTTCTTGGTCGCCAGCAGGCGCGGGGTCGTGTGGTCATAAAGATACTGCGGCAGATGCGCCTCGGCTCCGTCCCAGCCGTTGCGCGAGAAGCGGCCCTGCTGCTCGCGCAGGTTGCCCTCGGCGCGCGCCGCCTGCGCACTGGTAAGAATGGTGAACGGCGACGGCGGCTGCAACGGCTGCTGCGGAGCCTCAAGTCCGGCGGCCGCAAGAATCTGTTCCAGTTCGCCCGTGCCGATGACGGCGTCAACCTCGGGGATGTTCTTCTGAATCTCGTCGCGGTAGCGTTCGACCAGGCAGCCGGCCACGATCAGCTTGCGCGCGGTTCCGGCGGTCTTGTGCCGGGCCATTTCCAGAATCGCGTCCACGGATTCCTGCTTGGCCGCGTCGATAAACGAGCAGGTGTTGACGACCAGGATCTCGGCGTCTTCGGGCCGGGTGGTCATGGTCGCGCCGGCGCGGTCGAGCAGGCCCATCATCACTTCGCTGTCCACCAGATTTTTGGGACAGCCAAGGGAGACAAATCCCACTTTGGGGCGGTCTGCGGACGATACGGATTTTTCTGAGGAGACGGCGCCCGGAGCATTGTCCAGAAGAAGTTGAGTCACACCTCTATTTTAGCTGAGGAGCCATCGCGAGCCAGGTTTGCAAACCTCAAGCCACGGAGGCTCGACGATGCTATCATTAACCGTGTGCCGGGTCCTACGCGGCGCAATCCCGCCAACCCCGCCAGGTCCGGAAGGAAGCAACGGTAACGGGCCAGTGCGCGCGCAGTAGGTTCCCCGGTACACTTGACCCGCCGGTTACACAATCCTTACATAGCCTTCGATGGACAGCACCGGAACCGCTCGGCGACAATAGCCTTGGTATTCCAGCCATCGGAGAAATGTCTTTGAGCCTGACCCTGCGCCCGCGCGTCGCTCGACGCGCCAAAATCAGCGCCCTCGGAACCTATGTTCCGCCCCGCGTGCTTTCCAATCAGGATTTGGAAAAAATGGTGGACACTTCCGACGAGTGGATTTACTCCCGCGTCGGTATCCGCGAGCGGCACCTGGTGGACAAGGGCCAGGCCACCAGCGACATGGCTGTGGAAGCGGCGAAGCGCTGCCTGGCCGAGCGCGGCGTTGCGGCCAGCGAGCTTGAGGCCATCATCGTGGCTACCGTCACGCCCGATATGCTTTTTCCCGCCACCGCCTGCCTGGTGCAGGACCGGCTGGGCGCAAAAGGCGCCTGGGGATTCGATCTCTCGGCGGCCTGCTCGGGCTTCCTCTACGCGCTGCAGGTCGGCGCAAAGCTGGTAGAAAGCGGTGCGCACTCCAAAGTCATGGTCATCGGCGCCGACACCATGTCCTCCATCATCGACTACACCGACCGCGCCACCTGCGTGCTCTTTGGAGACGGCGCGGGCGCGGTGCTGTTGGAGCCCGCGGCGGAGGACGAGGTCGGCATGATCGACTTCCTGCATGAGATTGATGGATCGGGTGGCCACGCTCTCAAAATGCCAGCCGGCGGAAGCCTGAACCCTTCCAC
>JBAUHD010000530.1:0-6727 GCA_049680085.1 Acidobacteriaceae bacterium | reverse complement strand
AAGGAAGGAATTTGGTAGTGATTGGAATGCACAATCCGGCGCATCCGGGCGGGGTTCTTCAGGACTGGCTGGAGGGGATGTCTGTGACGGAAGTGGCGAGACATCTTGGTGTTTCGCGCGTGGGCTTGTCGCGGGTTCTGCACGGCCAAACCGGCATTTCTCCGGAGATGTCGATCAAGCTTTCCGAGGCTCTGGGCACTTCTCCTGATCTGTGGTTCAAGATGCAGGCGAATTATGATTTTTGGATTGCATCGAGGAAGAAGCGGACGAAGGTTGCTCGATTGAAGCGGGCTGCGTAGCGCTCCGAACCCGAACTACTTATTCGCTGGGTGGATTGGTACGGACGAAGGGGAGCGAAGGCTAACGAGGACTTCTTCATCGGCCATGGCGGTAATGATGCCACGGAAATTATGGAAAAGCAATGGTGAGCAAAGCTTGTTGGTCAGTGGTAATTCCAGCATCCCCCACTGCAGATCCTTCGACTGCGTTTGGCGCGATGCGCCATACTTCGCTTCCATGAGAGTGCTGGTGTGAGTCAAGGGATTCAGGAGCAGGACCCGCTTCCATACGCACTCTTGTCAGCCGTGAGGGCTGGGTGCAGATTGGGGTTCGTCTCCCTGTCCTTGATGATTGCGGTGCTGCCAGCTCAGGAGCGGCCTCGAAGGCCAAGCGAAGTATCGCAGTCGCCGCAGAATCGTCCTGGAACTCTCCTTTCCGTAAAAGATTTATACCGCCGCCGTCTGGAGGGAACGGTGGGCGCGCAGCTCAGCGTCCACGGTTTCCTCCAGAACAGGATGCGGGAAGGGACGGAACGGCTCGCCCGTGACCCAGAGCCGGTGCAGCAGCACGGCCAGTTTGCGGGCCACGGCCACCAGCGCCCGGCGTTTGACCCGCTTGCCGCCCGAGGCCAGGCGCAGTCCCCAGCGCTTCAGCGACGAGTCTGGTCCGCGGCTGAGCACGTGATGGGCGCACTCTACCAGCAAGCTTCGTAAATAACGGTCGCCATTCTTGGCGATGCCCATCTCGGGATCGCGCTCGCCGCTCTGTCTCTGCCGGGGCCGCAGGCCGAGATATGCTCCGGCGTCACGGCTGTGGGCGAAGCGGCGCGGGTCGCCGAGGGTCAGCACATAACTCAGCGCGGTGACCGGCCCGATGCCGGGCACCGAGGCCAGCCGCCGTGTCTCGGGATAGCGCTGTTTGGACAAGTGCGCGATCTCCCGGTCCAGCGTTTCGATCTGGGCATTGATTTCCGAGAGGGCGCGGTAGAGCGGCTGAAGCGCCGGACGCAGGGCAGCGGGCACTTCGGCCCAGGTCTTGCTGACGAAATAGGCGGCGTCGGCCTTCGGCAGCCGCCCGCCCAGACTTTTCACCACTCCACGGGCCGCGTTGACCAACTGCGTGCGCGTCTTCACCAGCTGCGCGCGTATCCGGATCACCGCCAGGTCCTGCTGCTGCGCCTCGCCGCGATGCGCGATGGGAAACAGCAGTTGCGGGTCCACGCGCACCACTCGCGCCAGCGCCTCGGCATCATTCGCGTCATTTTTGGAGTTGTGCGCCGTGCCCCGCCAGCGCGACGGATTGGCAACATAAACCTCGCAGCCGGACTGGCTGAGCGCACGGCTTAACCAGCCGGAATGCGTGCCGTTTTCGATGGCCACCCGCACCCCGCGCCACAGCGACGCCTGCTCCAGAATCGCTTCGCCGCTGGTCCGCACCCGCCCTCGCCCTATGACCTCGCCCGCCGACGACAGCGCGCACCAGTGACTCCACCGGTCACCCACATCCACGCCCACCGCCTCCAACGCCTGCTCCATGCCTCTGCTAACCTTTTTCATGCTGGTCTCCTTTTGCAACTCTGATTGCGTACCAGCCGCAGATTAACTCTGCGGCCGGAGACCAGCACTCTCATCCCATCTCAGGATGACAGTCAAAAGAAAGTGCAGGTCCCTCGGCTTCGCTCGGGATGACAAGCGTGGTGGCGGGGATTAGCCGATGAAATCCACCTTGGACGGGTGGGGGATGATGCCGCGTTCGTGGCCGAGTTGGAGGAGCTTGCGGATGGCTTCGCGTCCGTCTTCGCCGTAGTTGAGGGTGCGCTCGTTGACGTACATGCCGACGAATTTGTTGGCGAGATCGTGGTCGAGGTCGCGGGCGAACTGCATGGCGTAGGCGAGGGCTTCTTCACGGTGTTCGAGGCCGTGCTGGATGCTTTCGCGGAGCGCGCCGGTGACGGTGAGCATGAGGTCGTCTCCCAGAGAGCGGCGGATGGCGTTGCCGCCGAGGGGAAGAGGAAGGCCGGTTTCGTCGCGCCACCACTGGCCGAGGTCGAGGATTTTGTGCAGGCCGCTGTGAGAGTAGGTGAGCTGGCCTTCGTGAATGATGAGTCCTGCGTCGAAGTTGCCGGCCTGCACTTCGGGAATGATGCGGTCGAAGGGGACGACAGCGGTCTCGATTTCAGGCGCGAAGAGCTTGAGGGTGAGATAGGCGGTGGTGAGGGTTCCGGGAATGGCGATGCGGACCTTGCGGACTTCATCGAGCGTGAAGGGGCGGCTGGCGACGATCATGGGGCCGTAGCCCTCGCCTACGGAGCCTCCGCAGGCCATGAGGGCATAGTTGTCCTGAAGGTAGGGATAGGCGTGGAAGGAGATGGCGGTCACGTCGTAGAAGGCTTCTTTGATGGCCTTTTGATTGAGGGTCTCGATGTCGGTGAGGGTGTGGCTGAACTTGAGACCGGGGCGGCGGACCTTGTTGGTGGCCATGCCATAGAACATGAAGGCGTCATCGGAGTCGGGACTGTGGGCGATGAGGATTTCGCGCGCGGACGCTAGAGGCGGTGCGGATTCTGAAGAGAGAGAAGTTGAGGCGCTCACGGCTTGGATGGTCCTTTCAACGAAAAAAACAATTGGCGAATGATAGTGGGGAAACTTAGTTTGAGGGGTGAAAACCATCCCTCGGCGGCTAAAGCCGCGTTGATTTTGCGGCTATTTATGTACGGGCTAAAGCCCGTACCCTTCAAAGTCCTAACGGCTTATGTATGAGCTAAAGCCCATACCGGCTTATGTATGGGCCAAAGCCCGTACCCTTCGGAGGTCTAACGGCGTTCCCCTTCGGGGAAGCGAGTTTTTCTGCTGTGTTTGTAGCGGGCGTATCCGGTGACGATGGCGGCGGCGAGGATGATTTTGAGGGCGTCGCCGGCGAGGAACGGCCAGACGGCGAGCTTGAGGGCGATGCTCATGGGCTGATGGACGAGGACGGCGAGCCATGCGGCTCCGCTGGTGAAGTAGACGACGCTGCCCGCGGCCGCGGAAACAGCAGCGAAGGTGAAGGACCGGGGCAGGGTGCGGCGAAGCTTGCTGACGAGGACGGCGGCGAAGGGATAGGCGAGCAGGAATCCGCCGTCGGGGCCAAGCAGATGCGCGATGCCGAGCGGGCCCTGCGGCGTGAAGACGGGCAGGCCGGCGGCTCCTTCGACGAGATACGCGACTAATGTGGCGAAGGCGAGGGCCGGATCGAGCATCAGGCCGAGCAGCAGCACGGCCATGGGCTGAAGCGTGAAGGGCACGGGCGTGAAAAAGAGCGGGACCGAAACGTGCGCGGAGGCGGCAAGCAGCACGCTTCCGGCGAGGACGGCCAGAACGGCGCGGGTTGCGCGGGAGGCGGGGAAGCCGGCGAAGGCGGATGGAGACTGGGTTTGCGACTGGGCCATGATGGATTCTCCTGATCTGGTTCTCGGGGGACCTTCGGGGTCTCTCATTGGTTCTGCTTCAGCGAATCGTCATTGGGCGATCCGGGTAACGGAGGGGAGTCGCCGGGTTGCGGGGGATGTTTGCGGATATGCCTTCGGAACGCCATCAGAGTGAAGATAAGCGCGATGAGACATAGTACAAAAACGGCAAACAGAACGCGCATGGAAATCCAGGTTCAAGGATAGCAAAGTGGGGGATGGGGTGCGGGAGCTCAGGGCGGGGATGGAAATCGAGCCGCCCGAAGCAAACCGCAGGTCCCTCGCTGCGCTCGGGATGACACCTTTATTCAGGAGGGCTGAATAGCGCAGGTTAGCGGATGGTGGCGAATTGTCTGGCCTGGCAGACCTTGGGGTCGGCGAAGGTGATGAAGGAGGAGTCGGGTAGGGACTTGACCTGGAAGGTGTCGCCGAGGTCCATGTAGGGGGTTTCGCCGTTGGAGCCGATACGGGTCCATCCGGTGCTGTTCATCAGGTTGGGATCGCCGGTGCGGGCGAAGTGCAGCCACATGGTCATGATTTTGTCGGAGAGGCGATGGTCGGCGGGCTGGTAGCCGGGTCGATGGGTGTGTCCGAAAACGTAGGGCAGCTCGGAGCTGTGGAAAGCCCCGAGGCCCCTCGCCGCTCCGAAAGGGCTGACGTGGGTGAACCGGTAGAGATAGCCGTGGGTGTCGCGCGCGAAGAGGAAGGCATTGTGCAGAAAAACGGAGTCCGTGAGGAGGCGGTCGGCGGCGTCGTGGGCCTCAGCGGGCGATTTGGGTCCGTAATAGGCGAGCACGGTTTTTCCGCAGGGGGCGAACTGCTCGTTGACCCACGCGGCGAAGCTGGCGGTGCTGGCGGGGTGGTAACGGGTAAGGAAGACGGAGCCTTCGTTGGCATTGGTTCCGGCGAGGGTGGGGATGTGGAGGAAGCGGTTCTGGGCATAGAGGCTGGCAGGTTGATCGGGGATGACGTAGCCGTCGACGATAGGGGCCCAGGGAAGTTGCACGGCGTTGGGGTAGTTCAGGGTGGTTTCGGGGCGGATGCGGGTGCGTCCTGTTCCGCCGGGGCCGAGAAGTTTTTCGGCTGCGGCGTTGGCGAGGGCCATGACTTGGGTGGCGGGGAGGTTTTGGATGTCGGCGATGTGCGGAGTGACGGCGAGGCCGACGGCTTCCACGCTGGTGATGCCGTCGTAGTCCGTGCTTAATTCAGGCGCGGCGGTGAACAGCAGGCTGGAGCTCTCGAGGATGGCGCGGTCGAAGAGTCCGGCGGCGAGCGGCGAGACCATGAGGTAGCCGACGCTGGTGGCTCCGGCGGATTCTCCAAAGACCGTGACGTTGCGGGGATTGCCTCCGAAGGCTGCGATGTTGTTGCGGACCCAGCGGAGTGCGGCGAGTTGGTCGAGCAAGCCATAGTTGCCGGAGGCGTGATGGGGCGAGGCGGCGGTGAGGTCGGGATGGGCGAAGAATCCGAAGACGCCGAGGCGGTAGTTGAGGGTGACGATGACGGCTCCGCGGGAGGCAAGGGCAGAGCCGTCGTAGCCGGGCCACGAACCGGAGCCGGCGGTGAAGGCTCCGCCGTGAATGTAGACGAGGACCGGCGCGGGCTCGGCGGGATGCAGGCTGGGGGTCCAGATGTTGAGGGAGAGGCAATCCTCGCTCATGGCCGAGGCGGGAATCATGCGCGAGGGATGCTGCATGCAAACGGGACCGAAGATGGTTGCGTCATGGACGCCTTTCCATGGCGCTGGCGGCTGCGGCGCGTGCCAGCGGAGCGGGCCAATGGGCGGCGCGGCGTAGGGGATTCCTTTGAAGACGAGCGGGCCGAGGGTGGTGACCTGGCCGGAGAGTTCTCCCTGGGTGATGCGAACGTGGGGCGCGGCGAGTTGGGCGGGGAGGGTGGCGGGAGCGAAGAGAAGGAGCAGTGCGAGCGGCAGGAGTTTTCGCATGGCTGGTTTGTTCGGCGACTTCATGGTAAACCGGCGAGCGCGCTGTTCACCACAGAGTACACAGAGGGCACAGAGGTTTCGGGGTCGTGTGTCCCCGGAAATTGATCGAAGCTGAACGGCTACTTGGCGCGCTGATAAAGTAGCGGTGAGTCCTCAATATGTTTGCAAAGGCGCAGCGGATACACTTTATCGGGATTGGCGGGATCGGCATGAGCGGGATTGCCGAGATTCTGTTGAATCTGGGCAACACGGTGAGCGGGTCGGACCTGCGGCGGACGGTGGTGACGGAGCGGCTTGTGGGGCTTGGCGCCACGGTGTTCGAGGGCCATGCGGCGGCCAACGTGATTGGCTCGGATGTGGTGGTGACGAGCTCGGCGGTGAACGAGCGGAATGCCGAAGTGATGGAGGCGCGGCGGCGGAAGATTCCGGTGATTCAGCGGGCGGAGATGCTGGCCGAGTTGATGCGGTTGAAATACGGCATTGCTGTTGCCGGGATGCATGGGAAGACTACGACCACTTCGATGATTGCCTCGGTGCTGGCGGCGGGCGGGCTCGATCCAACGGTGGTGGTGGGCGGGCGCGTGGCGACGATGGGGTCGAATGCGCGGCTGGGCAAGTCGGAGTATCTGGTGGCGGAGGCGGACGAGAGCGACCGGTCGTTTCTGAAGCTGTCGCCGATTTTGTCGGTGGTGACGAACCTGGACCGCGAGCACATGGACTGCTACCACGACATGGCCGATGTGGAGAACGCGTTTCTGGAATTCATGGACCGTGTTCCGTTTTATGGGGCGTGCGTGGCGTGCTGTGATGGTCCGCTGCTGGCGGGGATTTTGCCGCGCGTGCGGCGCAGGGTGTTTACCTACGGCATGAGCGCGCGTGCGGATTTTGTGCTGCGGATGCTTCCGGCCTCGGGTGAGGCGAGGTCGCGGTGTGAGGTGGCGTTTGACGGCGAGGTGCTGGGGCCGTTTGAGCTGCACGTTCCGGGGCAGCACAATGTGCTGAACGCGACGGCGGCGGTGGCGATTGCGACGCGGCTGGAGATGAAGCCGAAGGCGATT
>JBAUHD010000529.1:0-6061 GCA_049680085.1 Acidobacteriaceae bacterium | reverse complement strand
CGTTTTGCAACGAATCGCCCGCCGGTTCATCCAACTTATAGGTTGCAACATCCCCGCTGATTGAGCGGCAACAAGCCGCGGCGAACCAGCTGCAACTGATGGCAATTGCTTTCAACATCCCCGTCCGAACGATTTGGACTGAAGGCGGAAAAAATGAGCGTACTTGAAGCAGATGCGGTTGATGCGGCTGCTGTGGCGGAAGGACAGAGCTGCTCGCTTGACAACTACCTGGCAATGCCCGACCACACGATGGACGAGCGGATCGCGGCGGCGCGGCGAAAGCTGGGCAAAACGACGGTGCTGCTGGGGCACCACTATCAGCGCGATGAAGTGATCCGGTTTGCCGATTACACGGGCGACTCCTACAAGCTTTCCAAAATCGCTTCCCAATCCGAGGCTGAATACCTCGTATTCTGCGGCGTGCATTTTATGGCCGAGAGTGCGGACCTGCTGGGGCGGCCTGAGCAGAAAGTGATTCTGCCTGACCTGAACGCCGGCTGCTCAATGGCCGATATGGCGGAGATCGGGCAGGTGGAGGCGTGCTGGGACACGATTCTGGAGGCGGGGATCGGGCCGGATGAGATTCTGCCACTGACCTATATGAATTCGGCGGCGGCCATCAAGGCGTTCTGCGGCGAGCGCGGCGGGCTGGTCTGCACTTCTTCGAACGCGGGCAAGGCCTTTGAGTGGGCGTTTGCACGCACGGGAAAGATTCTGTTTCTGCCGGACCAGCACCTGGGCCGGAATACGGCCGTCGCGATGGGAATTCGGCTGGACGAGATGGTGGTTTTTGACCCTTTCCAGATGAACGGCGGCCTGACGCCTGAGCAATTCAGATCGGCGAAGGTGATTTTGTGGAAGGGCCACTGCTCGGTACACGGGCGCTTTTTGCCGGGTCATGTGGACAAGGTGCGGGCGAAATATCCGGGGATCCGGGTGATTGTGCATCCGGAGTGCCGGCATGAGGTTTGCCGGAAGGCGGACGCGCTGGGCTCGACGGAGCGGCTGATTCATTATGTTTCCGAAGCGCCGGTGGGTTCGATGTTCGCGATTGGGACGGAGATTCATCTGGTGAACCGGCTGGCGAAGGAGTTTGCGCCGAAGGGGAAGAAAATTATCACTCTGGACGATACCGGCTGCCTTTGCACAACGATGTTTCGCATCAGCCCACAGCACCTGGCGTGGGCGCTGGAGAACCTGGTGGAGGGGCGTGTGGTGAACCAGATCCAAGTGCGCGATGATGTGAAACACTGGGCGAAGGTGGCGCTGAACCGGATGTTGGAGATACAGGGCTGAGATGGATTTTGAAAAGCATTTCACGCTGGACGAGGCGCAGTCACTGCTTCCGGTGCTGGAGTCGCTGCTGAAGCGCGCGGTTGAGGCGCGGCGTGCGGCGGGGGAGATCGAGGAAGAGCATCAGGAATTGACCCGGAAGGTTTTTCTTCTGGGCGGGATGTTTCTGGACGTGGACAAGATGCGGAAGCGGCGCGCGGCGTATGAAGCGCAGGCGGACCGGATGAAGGATTCGCTGGCGGAGATTGACTCGATTGGTGTGGAAGTGAAGGACCTGGAGTCGGGGCTGCTGGATTTTCCGTGCCTGATCGACGGCGAGACGGTGCTGCTGTGCTGGAAGATGGGCGAGAGCCGGATTGAGTTCTGGCACACGCTGGAGAGCGGGTTCGCGGGGCGGCGGCCGCTGGACGCGCGGTTCACGAAGAAGGCGGGCAGGCGGGAGCGGCCGAACTGAAGCAGCTAAGAAGCGGATTGCTAAGAAGCGGGCGGCTAAAATCCGGTTCGCGAAAGAGCGGTCAGCGCGGGGCGGCGGTTTGACGTTCGATAATAATTATTGTTTAATAATTCTTATTGATGACTTCCACCGAGGCCAATGAGTTTCGTTTGATGTGCGCGCGGGCCGGTGTTGCGGTTACGCATCAGCGGCAGGTGATCTATGAGGCGCTGCGTGCGATGCGCGGGCATCCCAGCCCGGAAGAAATTTATGAGCGTGTGAAGGCGAAGGTTCCTTCGGTCTCGCTGGCCACGGTTTACAAAAACATTCATCTGTTTATCGAGAGCGGCGTTTTCCGCGAGGTGAGCCTGCACCACGGCTCGCTGAGGGTAGAGACGAACGCCAAACCCCACCATCACCTGGTATGCACGGCGTGCAAGTCGATTACCGATATTGACGCCGCGGAGCTGGGCTTTGCCGCGAAGGCGCGGAAGCTGCGCGGAGGTTTTCTGGCGCAGCGTTACGCCGTGGACGTTCTGGGGCTTTGTCCGGCGTGCCAGAAATAGGCCCTCAATTTTTCCCCGCAAGGCATTCTGTTTTCCTTCACCCTTTAAGGAGTTATTCATGTTAACTGTTGGCGAGAAGTTTCCCTCTTATGCCGTCACCGCGACGGTAAGCACCGAGAAAGACAAGGCGTTTGAGACCATTACGGACGAGAGCTATCCAGGCAAGTGGAAGGTTTACTTTTTCTGGCCGAAGGACTTCACGTTTGTTTGTCCGACGGAGATTGCGGCGTTCGGAAAGCTAAACGACGAGTTTGAGGCGCGCGACGCGCAGGTGCTGGGAGGCAGCGTGGATTCGGAGTTTGTGCATCTGGCGTGGCGCAACAACCATGAAGACCTGAAGGATTTGCCGTTTCCAATGCTGGCGGATGTGAGACGGGATTTGACGGGACTGCTTGGGATTCTGGACGCGAAGGCGGGCGTGGCGCAGCGGGCGACATTTGTAGTCGATCCACAGAATGTGATCCGGTTTGTGTATGTGACGGATCTTTCGGTAGGTCGGAATCCGCAGGAGGTTTTGCGGGTGCTGGACGCGCTGCAGACCGATGAGCTTTGCCCGTGCAACTGGCAGAAGGGCGAAGCGACGCTGACGGCGTAAGCGGGAAATTGTGGTCCCACCCCGCCAGTGGTTGGCGGGATGGGATGAGCTTTATCAGAAGAACCAACTGGCGACAGCTTTGGCTTTGCCGAAGTTGGTGAGTTCGGTGCTGCGCCGGACGGGTACGCCGGACAGTTTGAACGGTGACGCCCGGATGAGGTCGGTGGCTGTATCCATCAGAGGCTTGAAATCCTTGAGGAGTTTTGTCACTTCGTTCATCCATCCCGCTTGCCCGAACTCGTCCCAGGTCATCGCGATGAGACTCGAGTCCTCGACGCCGGTGAGCAGGTAGCATCCGAGCAAGGGACAGCGGTGGAGGGTCTCGAATCCCATCTCTTCGGGATTTTTCAGGGCCTTGTGCATGAGGATGGCCTCGCGAATCTGCATGGCGAATAGAGCGACCACGCGGCCGGCCTGGGCCGCGGCCTGGATGGCTCCGACCGCTGGGGTAAGGACCGCGCCGGCTCCCTTGGCGGCGTGCAGACCGACGTTGGCGGCGAAGCCCGCGGTGGTGATCGAGGCCTTAGTTGCGGCGAAGTTGGTTTCGCGGCGCAGCAGGGTCTGCAATCCCTGGAGGGCGGCTTCTGAAGCGCCTTCGGCCACCGCTTTTCTGCGGGTATAGGTCCGGACTTCCTGGTATGCATCGCCGACGGCGGCACCCCATTGGGCCATGACTTTGGCTCCGCCAGAGACAAGCGAGATGATGGGAATGAGGTCGGCGACGTTCTGCGCGGCGGCTTGCAGGACCTGGGCTCCGGTCTCGGCCATGATCCAGGTGGCCAGTTCCGTGGCGTGTTGAATTTCAGAGCCGAATAACTGGTTGACGGCGCTCATGATTTCCGGGGCGAGGGCCGCCTTGGCCATTGCGCCGGGCGCGCTGCGGGCGGCGCTGACGGCCTCGCTGACTTTCTTTTTCGCGGTGGCGGCTTCCACGCTCGCGCTGAAGCCGGGAATGGCGAGCTTGGCGTCTTTGAAGTTGCGATAAATGATGGTCTTCTGCTGCTCGACCATGAATTTCAGGCTGGCTTGCTCCTCGGGGGGCAGCCGTGCACGCAGGGCGACGGTTACATCCAGCAGCCTGGAGATCGGCTTTTGGGGCGGGCGATTCCGCTCGCTCGATTCCCAGCCTGGGCCTTTGGACTTGATCCACTTGCTGAGGGCAATGCGGATGCGCCCAATGTTCTCCGGCGTGCGGCTTTTGTTGTAGGCATCGATGGCCTTGTCGATGGCCTTCATTTCCGAACTGCGCGGGGTGCGGAGTTGCGTATCCGCGAGCCACTGCTGAAGCGATGGAATTCCTAAGCCCGGCATTCCAAATCCACCCATCGATTGGTTCCTCCACGTAGTTGCGGCAGGGGCGAGCGAACTCACGCTGGCGAGCGGACTCACGGTTATGAAAGTATTTCCGCAATGGAAACGATGGAAAGCCAAGTGTAACCCACGGGCGCGGAGGGACGTGCCTGATTTTTCTTCGGTCATTGTGTCGAGCCTTTGCAGGCAGGATTGGAAGATTCGCTGATCGTGGAAAAAGGGTCGCTTACCCGAGTCATTCCTGTTTTGGTCAAGGTAGTATGTGGCTTGGACTGCGATGATGCGGAGACTTCCTTCGAATGTGCTGCGGGCGCTGCTGGGCTTGTTTGTCCTGGCGAGTTTTTGGTATTGGGTCGCGGGCGTCCAGGACGTGTGGCGAATGGAGCGCCATGTGGCGCGAAGCGTGGCGTCCCCGCTTCGGTATGACGACGAGACGCGGGCGGTGACGAGCGTAAGGCCGGAGGCACGGGCGGCGGGAATCGCCGCGGGGATGACGATTACGGGGTTCAATGGGGCTCCGTATGCGGGGTTGGCGCAGTGGCACCAGATTCTTTACGCGGCCCGGCCCGGCGAAGCGCTGGACGTGGAGTACTCGCGTGCGGACGGCGCGCCGGGATCGGGGAAGATTCTTCTGGCGCGTCGCGCGCCGGCGCATCCTGGAATTGCGGCATGGGTGGCGGTGGCGTGGGACAGCATTGTGGTTGTCCTGATGCCGCTGGTGTGCCTGCTGATTGGATACTGGATTGTGCTGGCGAAGCCGGCGGACCGGAACGCCTGGCTGCTGCTGGTGCTGCTGACGTTTCCGAGCGTGCTGTGGATCAACGCGGAAACGGCGGCGGGAGCGGGGCTGGCATTTCGGCTGTACTGGTATGAAACGCTGCAACTGGCGGCTTCTCCAGCGCTGCTGCTGTTCGGGATTTATTTTCCGGAGCGGTCGCGGATTGACCGGAAGGTTCCGTGGGTGAAGTGGGCGGCGCTGACGCCGTACGTGGTGTTCGTGGGTCTGCTGTATCCGTATCTTCACGAATTGTATTTTGCGGCGGCGGTAGGAGCGGGGCTGTCGCGGGTGGTGACGGACGCAGGGCGGGTGATCAACGCGCTGGACCTGGCGTGCGTGGCGCTGTATTTGATTTTTACGCTGGACAAGCTGCGGTCGGCCTCGACGGCGGACGCGCGACGCCGGCTGCGGGTGCTGACGACGGGCACGGCGGTGGGTGTGGGCGCGCTGCTGCTGGTATTTGTGCTGCTGCCGCATTTCGGGCTTCGATTTGATTCAGTGAGCGGGTTCTGGATTGCGCTGGCGGGCGGGCTGGTGTTCATGGCGGCGCCGCTGACGCTGGCGTATGTGGTGCTGGTGCAGCGCGCGATGGACGTGCGGGTGATCGTGCGCATGGGCACGCGGTATGCAATGGCGAGGGCGGTGCTGCTGGCGGCGCAGTGGGCGCTGGTTGGATTTGCGGTGTGGCTGCTGCTGATTCCGGCGATGCACAGGCACCAGCCTGGAGCTTCGACGCTGGTTGAGGTATTGATTTTTCTGGGGCTGGTGGTGGCGCTGCGGTCGGGCTTGCAGAAGCGGGCGCAGGGATGGCTGGATCGGAGGTTTTTCCGCGAGGCGTATGACGTGGAAGTGGTGCTGAACGAGCTTTCGGACGAGGTGCGGCGATTTACGGAGACGGGTCCGCTGCTGGAGACGGTGGCGCGGCGGGTGGCGGAGACGCTGCATGTGGACCAGATTGCGGTGCTGCTGCGGGGGAGCGAGGTGTTTCATCTGGCGCAGGCGATCGGGGTGGAGATGGACGGCGCGCTGACGCTGCCGACGCAGGCCTCGTCGGTGCGGTATCTAAACTCGACGAATGAACCGGC
>JBAUHD010000528.1:0-6180 GCA_049680085.1 Acidobacteriaceae bacterium | reverse complement strand
TGGGTGCGCCGCGTATCGCGGAATATACCAATGCCACACACACGTCGCTCATTGATCCGCACACTCGCTCCTGGTCCGATGAAATCTACTCCGCCATCGGACTCGACCGCTCGGCTGCGCCTGAACTTGTCCCGGCCGGCACTTCCCTCGGTCCGCTCCGCCACCACTTACGCCGTCTTCCCGCCTTCGCCAATACGCAGCTCATCGCGCCGGCCTGCCACGATACCGCTTCCGCCATTGCCGGCATTCCCCAGCCCGCCGGCGACTGGGCTTATATAAGCTCTGGAACCTGGTCTCTTGTCGGCATGCTTGTTTCTGAATTTCATCGCACCCCGGAGGCGCTTGCTTCGAACTTCACCAACCTCGGAGCGGCCGGCGGCGGGGTTCTCTTCCACTGCGGCATTCCCGGAATGTGGCTGCTTCGCCAATGCCTTGACCCATGGGAAAGCGACCGTAAATGGAATCTGGATGATTTGATCGCGGCGTCGAGACTGCTTCCCGCCCCGGATGCTGTTCTCGATCTTGCGGATCCGGCATTTGTCAGTCCGGGAGATATGCCTGGCCGCATCAATGCGCAGCGCAGGCGGCGCGGGTTGGCTCCTCTTGCCGAGAGTGCGTCGAACGCGCCGCTTTACGCCAATTTGCTCTTTCACAGCCTCGCGTCTCGCTACCGCGCCTTGATCGAGAAGTTAGTGGAGTTGACGGGGCGACAGCCGCGGCGCATCTGCGTGGTCGGAGGCGGAAGCCGTAACGACTACCTGAACTCGCTTACAAGCGATAGAACGGGCGTCCCGGTGGTGCGCTGTTCGGCGGAGAGTTCCACTCTGGGCAACTTCGCAGTGCAGTGGGCGCGGCTGAAGCACGAAAGCAACCCGATCTCTGCGCCACAAATCGCCGATCGGGTTCACGACTTGGCCCAGGCGGGAATCGAATTTTGAAGCGGTCATCAAAGACAGCCCTGACCGTCTCTATTTCTGGATTAAAGATGCGCGCGAAACCAGCTTGTGCTCCACATAGTTATAAGGCGGAACCCATACCCACACGTCCCCACAATCGGGCGCTTTTCAACGTCATTGAGGAGTTTATGCGACCCAGGTTGAAAAGATTTGGCTCCTCAGGTAGGACTCGAACCTACAACCCTTCGGTTAACAGCCGAATGCTCTGCCATTGAGCTACTGAGGAGTATCGGGCGGGAGGACAATTACTTGTCCTCACTGGTTATATCAAAATGCGCTCCGGCCCGTCAAAGCTCCCGCGCAGTCCGAGAGCGGCCGCGCGCAGCCCATCAATACAGCACAATCGCAACTTTATAGGTGGTGAAATTCCCCTGTTTTCCACCCGGACACTCCGCCACCGCCGCCTTCCGGTAATCTCCCTGCCGAACCTGCTTCGAGACCGCTTGCGGCAACTGGCTCAAATCGCCCGTATCAAACCTCATCACCAGTCTTGCTTGCGGCGGATACGAGCCGCCGCCACATGCCTGCGAGGCCGCAGCGCGCGGAGCCGACGCCTCCACGCCCTCTCGCCGCAGCAGCGCGCCCACCCGTTGCTCCACCTGCGCCGGCGAGAGCGCCTCCGACGCATCGGCAAAATCCTCCGCCACATACAACATGCCGCTGCGCTCCACGACACCCACTCCGATTGCGTTCAAGTTTGGATCAAGGATGTTATGACGGTGCGGCGTGGAGTGCATCCACTCCTGCTCCACCTGCTCATCGCTGTAGCCGGTCGCAATGTTCTCGGCAATGGCCCGGAAGTGCGCCCCGGCTTTCGCCGCGCGCGCGCCCACATTGCCTTCGCCCGGATACTCATGGGACAAATTCTTCTCCGCCGCCATTCGCTCCGCATGGGCCTGCGCTGCCGCCGCAAGCGAGCCATTCCACCGCAGAGGATCGAGCCCCTGGGCCGCGCGGTCGCGGTTGGTCAACTCGGCGATATGGCTCGCGCTTCCCTGCTGCGCATAGCCGATTCCATAACCCGACGCCGCCAAACAAACAGCCGCAACCAGCAGCACCCAACCTCTTCGCATCCAGCCTCCGGCAAGGGCGCAGCCAGCATCCATCGCCCCGCGATGAACTTCCTCAACCCATGTACAGGCCGCCGTTTACGTCCAGCACGTGGCCGGTTACGTAAGCGGCTTCGTCGGACGCCAGGAAGCGCACGGCGTTCGCAACGTCCTGTCCGCTGCCCGCCCTGCCCAGCGGAATGTGCCCCAGCATGGCCTCGCGCTGCTTCTCGTCGAGCGCCGCCGTCATGGCCGTCTCAATGTATCCCGGAGCCACCGCGTTCGCCGTGATGCCTCGCGACGCCACTTCCCGCGCCAGCGATTTCGTAAAGCCGATCAGCCCCGCCTTGCTCGCAGCGTAATTCGCCTGCCCCGCCTGGCCAGCCTCGCCGACCACGCTGCTGATGTTGATGATGCGTCCCCAGCGCGCCTTCAGCATGGGACTGAGCAGCGCCTGCGTTAACAGGAAAGTCCCAGTCAGATTGGTGGTCAGCACGGCATCCCAGTCCGCTCGTTTCATCCGAAGCAGCAGCGTGTCTTTGGTGATGCCGGCGTTGTTCACCAGAATTTCAATGCTCCCAAACTGTGCCAGCGCGGCCTTCGCGCCGGCCTTGATGGACTCCTCGCTGGACATATCCAGCGCAAAGACCTCCGCCGCGCCGCCGCCCCCGCGAATCTCCGCGGCCACCTCCGCCAGCTTCGCTTCATTCCTCGCGGCCAGCGCCACGCGGGCCCCGGCTTTGGCCAGCGTAACAGCGCAAGCTCGGCCAATGCCCTGCGACGCGCCCGTGATCAGTGCGGTCCTTCCTTCGAATGACATAAGCGGATTATAAGGGCTCAGGGCTCAGGGCTCAGGGCTCAGGGCTCAGGGCTCAGGGCTCAGGGCTCAGGGCTCAGGGCTCAGATAGAAGCTACTCGGCTGTCGTGAGATTGGCGTAACAATCCTTGATTCTTTTGGCCCGCGCTTCGGCGCGGGCCTTTTCATGCGTCGGTGGCGGGTTCCTGCGGCTCTGGTAGCTTATTCAGCTCAGCGAGCAGTTCGGTGATCTGGCGGGTGCGGCGGGGGCCGAGATTCTGGAAGGCGATGCCGGCTCCGCGTTTCCGACGTAGCACTGCGATGTGGCCGCCGACCCGGAACTGCATCTGGCGGGCAACGAAATAGACCTCCACCTGGGTGCCGCGCTCGAGGTTCAGGGCCGGAGTTTCGATGAAGCATCCGGAGAGGCTGACGTCGCGGATCTTGCCCCGAAAGAGGAGGGCGCCATGGGGGACGAAGACCTCGGCTTCGCCTTCACAGGCAAAGCGCGGGTGGCGGCGGCGGTTTGACAGCACGGCATTCATGGCCGCGTGAGGGATGGAGGACGCGACGGCAAGAGACTGGCTTTCCATAGGCCCTTTCTTCCGGAGGTTGCTCCCGACCGGCAGGGATTCAGCCCGGCTTCGGCGTACGTTCCGTTCATCGGCGGGAGCGGCGGAAAAATGATGCCCGGCGGCCTCAACGCACAAAAAGAACCGCCCGGAGGCGGTTCCTTTTTGGGATATGGAATGCGGACTGCCGGCTCACCCCACCAGGCGCGTGACGCTCTTCTCAATCGTGTCCTTGGGAACGTAGCCGACGATCTGGTCAGCCACTTTGCCGCCCTTGAAAAACAGCAGCGCCGGAATGCCGCGGATGCCATAGCGTCCGGGTGTGGCCTGGTTGCGATCCACGTCCATTTTGGCCACTTTAAGCTTGCCGCTGTACTGGGCGGCCACCTCATCGACGATGGGGCTCAGAGCCTTGCAGGGGCCGCACCACGACGCCCAGAAATCGACCAGAACGGGCTGATCGGACTGCAACACCTCCTGGTCGAAGGTTGCATCGCTCACTTCAATGATTGCCTCACCCGCCATATTTCTCCCTCGCTTTCGCTAGCTGACTACAAAGTTCCGCGCTGGTTCGGCGGAAATCCGACTTGAATGCGTATCGCTCTCAGAATTATAGATGCGGGAAGGACGCGAAGGTCGCAGTCTGACGGCCGAGCGGATCGAGTCCGTTCGGGGGCCCTTGCTTCCATAACGGGACGCGGGCGAGAAATTATGTCGCGATGCGATCGATTAAAAGGTCGTATTGCGATATAATTTTCCCATGCGCCTTCGGTCCTCATCCTTGAAAAGCCCGGCAATCGGCGCCTCAGCGGAGGCTGATCCGGAAGGCGAAGCGCCGTACAGCGACGAGGCGGTGCACGACCAGGCGCACTTTCGCTATGCCCTGCGAAAATTTCTGCGCTTCAGCGAGAATGCGGCGCGGCGGAGCGGCGTGACTCCTCAGCAGCACCAGTTGATGCTGGGAGTGGCCGGATTTACGGGCCGCGGCTCGGCGACGGTCTCCGAGCTTGCCGAATTTCTGCAGGAGCGCCCGCACTCGGTGGTGGGGCTGATCGAGCGGGCCGTCCAGCACGGGCTGGTGCGGCGCGCGCAGGATGAGACCGACCGCAGGGTGGTGAACGTGTCGCTGACGGCGGAGGGTGAAAAAGTTCTTTCAGGGCTGATGGGGCTGCATCGGGAAGCGGCCAGCGCATTCAGATTTTCCGGCCTGTCGTGGCCGCGGCTGCGGAGGGCTCCGGAAGGCGAGCGCGGGGAGCGGCGGCGCGCGCAACCGGACCTGACGGCCAAACCGGATGAATTACGTGAATACAAAGGAAACGTGCGAATCAAGTGATCAAGACAGAAACTTCGAGGCCAATAAGAAACCGGGTATTGCAACATCCACTGCTGCGCAGGTACTTGCCGCTGGTGCATGAAGATCTTACGGCGGTCTACTCCCGCGACCTGAAAAAGTGGCTGCTGATCGCGCCGCTGATCGGAGTGATGACGGGCTTGACGGCCACGGCCATTGTCATCATTATCCTCAATGAAATGTGGCCTGCCCTGCTGGACTTTTTCCTCGCTCATCACTGGGCCATTGTTCCGGTGATGTTCGCCGGCTTTACGCTGGCCGGCCTGATCATGCAGTACTTCACGCCCGACCCGGACGAGCACTCGACCGAGGAAATCATCAAGTCCTACCACGAGCATCAGGGTGACATCGACATGCGCCCGTTCTTCCCCAAGCTCATCGCCGCCATCATCACAGTCGGGGTGGGCGGCAGCGCCGCGCTTGAAGGACCGGGCATCTACAGTGGCGGCGCCATCGGCTCCTGGCTATGGGCCAAACTGAAGCGCCTGCGGCTGGACAGCCGCGACCGCCGGATCATGCTGATCTGCGGCGCGGCGGCGGGGATGTCGGCGGTCTTCCGCGCGCCGCTCACCGGCATCGCCTTCGCGCTTGAGATGCCCTATCGCGACGATCTGGCGCATGAGGCGCTGGTGCCGTCGCTGATCTCCTCAGTCGTGGCCTTCATCACGCTGGGCTTCTTTCTCGGCACGGCGCCGCTGTTCAACTTCGAGGGCGGCCCGCACTTTACTGACCACGATCTTTACTGGAGCGCTCTGGTAGGCCTGATCATCGGCCTGATCGGCATGGCGTTCGCCGTGACCTTCCGCCGCGCACGACGATTCTTCGTAAGCTGGTCGGTTCCGCACTGGGTCAAGCTGGCGGTGGGCGGCACGCTCACCGGCCTGTGCGGGTTGCTGTTCCTGAACATTTATCAGGGCACGCTGGTTCCGCTCGGTCCCAATTACGACGCCATCGGCCAGATCCTGACCCGGTCGCACCGCACTTCGGAGTTGCTCAGCTTTGCAGGACTCAAGCTTGCTGGAACCATCTTCACTCTCGGTTCCGGCGGCGTCAGCGCCATGTTCGTACCCCTGTGCCTCAGCGGAGGGGCGCTGGGCACGGCCTTCTCGCAGGCTTTCCTGCACAGCCACGCCCTGGGGCTCTTCGCCGCCGTGGGCATGGCCTCTCTAATCTCTTCCGGATACAAAACCCCGCTGGCGGCGGTGGTGTTTGTCGCCGAGGCTACCGGAGGGCACGCCTATATTATTCCCGCCCTGATTGGCGCGGCGGTGGCCTACGTGATCTCAGGCGATGCTTCGGCCTCGGGCGATCAGCGGCTGCACGAGGAGGTGAAGGTGACGGACCTGCGCGGCATTCCGGTCAGCGAGGTGATGCAGCGGCAGATGGTCTCGGTTCAGGCCTCCATGAACCTGAACGAGTTCGCCGGCATGCTGTCGCCTCATTCGCGGCACGAGGC
>JBAUHD010000527.1:0-3841 GCA_049680085.1 Acidobacteriaceae bacterium | reverse complement strand
GGCCGGATCAGGATTGCCGTCGGGTCCCTGATCCACAACCATCGAAACGCCGGGAACCGCGCTGTCGCCGGTGTTGAGCGGCTGATAACGGACCGTCCACTGAGAAGGAGGGTCCGTGTAGTTCTGAATGCTGGCCAGTTGCGATCCGCTGAAGGCGAAGCCGAATGCGCCGCTCCCATCCGCGTGCATCTGCATGAGCGCTACATAAAGCGTGCCCTTGTAGATGAATCCGTCCAAGGGCCAGAACCAATCCTTGCCCGGAGCGGCGAAGATCTCGCCCGGCTTCGCGGTATTTTGTCCTCGCCAGTAGTACTTGAACGTGCAATGTTGTCCCGAGCATTGCGAGATGCCGACGGTATTGCGAACAAAGGCGGTGGGCTGCTTGCGGCTCTTAGCCCCCGGCGCTCCCACAAACGTATCCCCAAAGAACCACAGGCTCCTGCCGCTGCCCAACGAAACGGAATACGCCCCGTCCGCACCCAGCCATCCCTGCTGGTAAGGGAACCAGCCGGACACGGCGGGCGGAGCAGCGGGTGCGGGCTGGGCTGCCGCGCTCTGGCCGCAAGCTGCGATCGGGCTGAGCATGAAAATTGTGCTCAGAAGAACAAGCCACCCCTTCGGCTTCATCGAGGATTTCCTTTCAAGACTCAGGGCTCCAGCGTTGCCCACAGCGAAGCGGCGCGCGCCGGCTCGGAAACCCACTGCACCGCTTCGGGATTCTGTTGATATTGCCGGTAGATGGGCACCTTCGCATCCAGCCCCAGCTCGGGATAATTCCTCGGCCCGCGGATCGCGATTGAGGATTTGCGGTAGCGCGGATTGGCCTGCCACTCAATGCCGCCGTTCTTCAGCAGCGGAAACCATGCCAGCCCGCCATGCGCCCGCACCTTGTCGTACAGGAATCCATACTGCCGCTCACACCACGCGCCAAACACCATCCGGGTATCGGGATCGGCGTTGATGACGCAGTGCGCCCAGCCCGGCGTCACCACCACCTGATCGCCCGGCCTGGCCTCGACGGCCACACAGCGTCCCGGCTCGTCCTCCGCAAATTCCTGCGCGTAAATGATGGCGCGGCCCTCCCATATCTCGAACAGCTCCGGAGTGGACCATCCACTGTGCGGCGCGGGCGCGTGAATATGTCCCTGGCTGCGCACCGGCTCTTCACCCAGCCTTCCCCCGGCGTAAGCAACCACACCAAAGAGCAGGGAACGGCGCTTCAGATCGGCTTCATCCGCGCGGCGGCAAACATCCATCGCTATGCCGTAGACCGGATCAGGCCCCTCGCAGCGCGGGTTGCGGAGACTGGCGCGAATCTCGTCCAGTCGCCGCATCTCGACCGCCGGGCCCATCACGTCCTCGCCATAATCGAAGGCCAATTCTCCCGCACGCAGCGTCACATCGAGTCCGGGATCAAAGCCCACGCCCCGCTCCTCATTCATGCGCAACCATCGTCGGACGCCCATTGCGCTCCAGCACGCGCGCGCCGAAGCCGAGCTCCCGAATTGTGGCGTAGTCATAGCCCGCATCGCTGCCCCAGCACGCCCAGAAGATCAGCGGCTCATCGCTCCCATTCACTACCCGGTGCGCGTGCCCCCCGCGGATCGAGTGCAGGCTCCCCGGCGTCATTGCTTCGCCCCACGTCCGGCGCTCGTCGTCCATGCGAACCAGCAGACCCTTGCCGGAAACGGTCGCGTAGTATTCGTCGCGGGTCCGGTTGGCGTGGAAGTGCCCGTGCGTCATGAAGTATTCCTCGCCGACTTTCCCCGGCTGCAAAATCGTAACGCCCCAGAAAAGCCCGCCCTCCTGCCCCGAGGGAACCGGCGACCACCAGCGCACGCGGTAGACTTCCTGCTCCGGATCCATGCGTGCGCGCGTGCGCTCATCCAGAAAAATTCCCTCCAGATCGGCAAGCCTCTTCGCGCTCTCCTGAACCGGAGCCCCGCTCATCTCGCCTTCGCCCCACTTCAGGCATACAGGCGCTTCGATCGCTGCGGAACTCCTTGAGCTCGTATCAGGGCACGGCTTCAGCCGTGCCGCACTCGGCTGCAAACCCGACCGGGCTTTAGCCCCTGGGGGAGCATTCAAGGGAGAACCATCTGGCGCATTTTCCTGTACTTTCATAACCCGACCAGATCGTAGCAGACGGCTGTGTTCGCTTTCAATAAGAACGAAGATATTTACTTCGTTTCTGTGCCAATACACACAGAACTGCGGTATAAGATTCCCATGAGGAGATCGCAGCTATCTTCAGTCGCCGATCCATTGCAGACCCCCGTCCGGGCCCGGACCTCGCTCTACGTCGTCTTCCTCGCCGTCGTCGCCGCCATCTCCGGCTTTCTCTTCGGCTTTGACACGGCGGTGATCAACGGAGTCCTGCTCTTCCTGCAGCGGCAATTCTCGCTCACCAATCTCCAGACGGAAGTGGCCGCCAGCGCGCTGCTGCTGGGCTGCCTGCTGGGCGCGGCCGGCGCCAGTCTGCTCGGCGACCGCATTGGACGCCGCAAGTCGCTGCTGCTGGCCGCGGTTCTCTTTGCCGCCTCTACCGTGGGCGCCGCGCTGGCCGGTTCGGTCGCGCTCTTCGACATTGGACGCCTGCTCGGAGGCCTCGCCATCGGCCTCGCCTCCGTGCTCACGCCCGTCTACATCACCGAAGTCGCGCCCGCCCGGAATCGCGGGCGGCTGGTCTCCATGAACCAGCTCGCCATCGTCGTCGGCATCCTCGTTGCCTATATGGTGAGCTGGGGCCTCGCCGGACTCGGCAACAGCAGTTGGCGCTGGATGCTCGGCGTGGCCGCCATTCCGGCCGTGGTGTTTTTCTTCGGATTGCTCTTTATTCCGGAAAGCCCTCGCTGGCTCATCAGCAACCACCAGCGCGAGAAGGGGCGACAGGTGCTCGCGCGCATCTACGGCCCCGAGCAGGCGGACCGCGAGATGATTGAGATAGAGCAGGCCGCTTCCGTCGAGCAGGGAACCTGGAGCGAAGTCTTCGCCCGGCCCATGCGCCGTCCGCTTCTCGTCGCCGTGGGGCTGGCCGTTCTCTGCCAGATCACCGGAATCAACACCGTCCTTTATTACGGCTCCATCCTGTTCACCGAGCACTTCCGCGGGCAGACGGCGAGCACCGCGCTGATGGCCAATGTCACCATCGGCTGCGTCAATCTCCTCGGCACGCTCATCGCGCTGCGCTGCCTCGACCGCTGGGGACGCCGTTCCATGCTGCTCACTGCCGCCGCGGGAATGGCCGTGTCTCTGCTGCTGTTTGTCGTCTTCTACCGCATCCCCGGAACTTCGCCGCTGCTCCTCCTCGCCTGGATTCTCAGCTACACCGGCTTCTTCGCCTTTGCCATGGGACCGGTCCCCTGGATCGTCATGTCGGAAATTTTTCCCACCAAGATTCGCGGCCGCGCCGCCTCCATTGCCACCTCCGCGCTGTGGACCAGCACCCTCGCCGTCACCTTTACATTTCTGTCGTTGGTTCACGGCCTCGGAGTGGCCGGAACCTTCGCCATCTACCTGATACTCTGCGTGCTCACCTTCGTGTTTATATGGAAGCTGGTCCCAGAGACCCGGGGCAAAACGCTGGAGCAGATTCAGCACGAATGGGGAGCCTGACCGTGGGAAAGCCAAGCAAGGGAAAGAGGACCCTCGAGTCCGTCGAGGCTGCGCCGGAAGTCTCGCAGAATGGACAGCAGCAGCGATTCCACGCCATCCTTACCGGCCTTCAGGAATCCGGCCTGGTCGCCGTCGACGTGCTCAGCGAGCATCTGCGAGTCTCGGTCGTCACCATCCGCCGCGATCTCGACCTGCTTGAGCAGCAGGGCCTGCTGCGCCGCACCCA
>JBAUHD010000526.1:0-2258 GCA_049680085.1 Acidobacteriaceae bacterium | reverse complement strand
TGCATGGTGAAGAGGCGGTTGAAGGTGTCTGGAGCGAGGAAGTGGTTGTTGGGGAACGCAAGCTGAATGCGGATGGCGATGGCTTCAGCTCCGCCGACCAGCAGGAAGAGGACGGCGTAGGCGAGATAGAGAAGCCCGAGCCGCTTGTGGTCAACGGTGGTGGCCCACTCGAGCAACCACTCCAGGAAGGTTTTTCTCGCAATGCGCGGGGGCGTTAGATCGAGCGTGCCTCCGATTGGAAATGTCTGATCTGCCATCGCTGTTCTCTACTTCAGTGTCTCCAGATAGTCGGTGATTTCGTCGAGCTGCTGGTCGTTGAGTTTCATGGCCGGCATAAGGGCACCGGGTTTAAAGGTGTCAGGGTCTTCGATCCACTGGCGGAGGTTGGCGCGGGTGAGAGGCACGGCACCGGAGGCGATGGTTTCGCGGCTCATCAAATGAGTGAGGTCAGGGCCGAAGCGTCCGGTCGCGGCGGTGCCGCGAATGGTGTGGCAATTCATGCAGGCCTGAGTTTCAAATACCTGGCGACCGGCGGCGACGGAGGGGTCCTGAACGCCGGGCTTTTGCTCATTTTCTACCCATGCGGCGAATTGCTGAGGCGTATCGACATAGACGCGGAGGAGCATGTGGGCGTGTTGAATGCCGCAGAACTGGGCGCACTGGCCGACGTAGAGGCCGGGAGCTTTGGGGTCAATCCAGGTGAGGTTGACGTGATTGGGAATGACGTCGGTCTTGCCGGCGAGCTGCGGAACCCAGAAGCTGTGAACAACATCGGCGGAGAGCAGCCTGAGATAGGTGGGCTGAGGGTCTTTGTCGGTGCTGAGCGGGACGTGCAGCTCGTTGGCGGTGGTGATGCCGAGCTTGGGATAGCGGAACTCCCACCAGAACTGATGGCCAACCACCGTGACATTGAGAGCTGAAGGTGGCTTGGGGGCGTCCTGAATGGCGAAAATCATGCGAGCGGTGGTGAGGAACAGGACGACCACGATGAGGATAGGGATAACGGTCCAGGCCAGTTCGATTTGATTGCTGCCGTAGATTTGCGGAGGCTCGCGTTTGTCGTCGGGATCGCGGTCGCGGAAACGAATGACGGCAAAGGTGAGCAGGCCGCCGACGACGATGAAGATTCCCCCGACAACGGAGAGCGCAAAGTAGGCGAGGTGGGTGATGTCGGTGGCGGGGGTGGAGGCCGGCGCGAAGATGCTGGGAGTAGCCTGGGGGCCGTCGGCAAGCGCAAGACCGGGAAGCAGCAAAAACGAGACCGTGGCAATAGCCGCTCCGCGCAAAGACGGCAACCATTCCCGATTCATAATTGTCCTTTCCCGGGAACAGCGTTCCAGCGTGTTGGGTGAGTGACAGGGGCCAAAGAAGTAACGCGAAAGCCTAGTTTAACAGGGTTTCTCGCGGATGTGTTCGTGCAGAGCACGAGACGAGCCACCGAAAAATGACCTGCGCTGAGAAAAAATTAAGAAATCATTCTCTTTTTCACACGATGAAACGACCGCACCGATATTGACGCTTATTGACCTTCCATCACGACTCTAAAAGCGGACGGGGTGGGATGCGGTGACTTAAATCACAGAGGGGAATCTGGGCGCGTTATCGGAGATGAGGGTCGAGGCGACGGAGGCGAAGTGCAGGTCCCTCGGCTGCGCTTCGCTCCGCTCGGGATGACAAATCTGCTCCGGAATGACAGATCTGTTGCGAAACTATTCGATGGCGGTCATGGGGACGCGGATCAAGGCTCGATAACGGTCGCCGCGGTAACGGGAGCAGGCGGATTCGATAGGGGTTTCCTGCGTGGTGAAAATGAGCCGGCTGATGGAGAGGATGGCGGCGCGGCTGGGAACGGTGAGCAGCTCCGACTCTTCGCGCGAGGCGGGGAGAGCCTCGATGATTTCGTCGGCGTACCCGACGCGGACCCCGAATTGCTCGCGCAGGCTGGTGTAGAGCGAGACGCGCGCGAAGTCGGCGTGCTCGATGCCGGGATAGCGCTGAATCGGGACATGGGACTCTTCCAAAGCCATGGGCACGCCGTCAGCAAGGCGCAGGCGACGGAGGCGCATGACGTGTTCGCCGGGATTGAGTCTGAGTTTTTCGCGGAGGTCCTCGGTGGCCTGAATCACGGACTGCTCGAGCAGGCGGGAGCTGGCGGTCATGCCGCGCTGGCGCATGTCCTGGGTGAAGCCCTGGAGATGCATGATGTTTTTTTCCAGCTTGGGGCGGGTGACGAAGGTCCCGCGGCCCTTTTCGCTGAA
>JBAUHD010000525.1:0-6673 GCA_049680085.1 Acidobacteriaceae bacterium | reverse complement strand
CGCGCCACCTGCTCGACCGTGACGCCAAGCTGCCCGGCGCGCTCGCGGTCTATATTGATGCCGAGGCTGGGGTAGTCGAGCGCTTGTCCGTATTGCAGATCGCGAAGCGAGGGAATGCGCTGAAGCTCCCCTTTTACGCGCTCGGCGTATTCGCGATCGACGGAAAGACTGGGCCCGCTGATGGCGACTTCAACGGGCGCCGGCGAGCCCAGATCCATGACCTGGCCCACAATGTCTCCCGGCTCGAAGGAAAAGCTCATGTCCGGAAAACGCTCGGCAAAAACCTTGCGCAGCCGCTCTTCCACTTCGGGCACATGGAGCTTGCTGCCCTGCTTGAGGGCCACTTGCATCACCGCTTCCTGCGGCCCGCTGGTCCATAGGTAAATGCTGTTGATGGGATAACCGGGCGGATGGGTGCCGACATAGCCGAGCGTGATGGCAATGTTCTCCGGGCCGAGGGTCTGGCGAACCGCGTCGAGCGCCATCAGCGCGCGCTGCTCGGTGGCTTCAATTCTGGTTCCCGCCGGAGCCCTCATGCGGAACTGGAATTGTCCGGCGGAGACACGGGGGAAAATCTCCCGCCCCAGTTGCGGAACGATCAGCGCAAGCAGCACGCCGACAGCGGCTAGGTAAACGATGACGATGGTTCGGCTGCGATTGAGTCCACGCCCGAGGCGGGCGGCGTATTTTTCGCGAAAGCGGGTGAAGGCCGACTGCTTCTCGGCGAAGTCATGGTGGCTGCGCAGCAGCCACACGGAGAGCACCGGTACCAGCGTGTTCGACAGCAGAAACGACACGATCATGGCGAAGCCGACGGCCATTGCCAGCGGAACGAAAAGCGCGCGCGTCACTCCGGTCATCAGAAACGACGGGACGAAGACGGCGAGAATGGCGAGCATGGCAAGCAGGCCGGGAAGAAACGTCGCGGCGGCGCCGTTGAGCACGGCGCGCGCCACGGAGCGCTCTTCCAGAAGCTGGCTGTGAATATTTTCGATGACGACGGTGGCCTCGTCGACCAGAATGCCGACGGCGAGGGCCAGACCTCCCAGGGTCATGATGTTGATGGTCTGCCCGGTCAGCCACAGGCCCCCAACCGCGCCCAGCAAGGCAAATGGGATCGTCACTACGACAATGGCCGCGCTGCGCCAGTCCTTGAGAAACAGCAGGACCATGAAGCCGGTGAGCACCGCGCCGAGGAGCCCTTCATGCACCAGCGATTCGAGCGACCGTGCGACGAAGCCGGACTGATCGAAGGCCAGATCGATGGAGACATCCTCCGGCAGCGCCTCGCGTATTTTGGGGAGGCTCTCCTTCACTTCCCGAATCACGTCGAGCGTCGAGGCGTCCGCGTGTTTGGTGATGGGAAGATAGACGGCGCGTTTTCCGTTCACCAGCGCATAGCCGAGGGTGAGGTCGCTTGAGTCTTCAACCGAGCCGAGGTCTCGCAGAAAAACAGTGGGCCCGGCTCCAGTGCGAACCGGGAGGTCGGCGAGCTCGCGCGGATCGGTGACGACGGAATTGATCGAGGTGAGGCGGTTCAGCCCTCCCGAGCGCACGCTCCCGGCGGGCATGACGGCGTTGCCGGCGAGCAGCGCCTTCACCACTTCATCCGCCTGCATGCGGTAGGAGCGCAGGCGGTCGGGGTCAACGTGAATGACGATGGTGCGAGGACTGCCTCCAAACGGCGGCGGCGCGGAAACGCCGGGCAACGTGGCAAACAGCGGACGGACGCGATGCAGCGCCAGATCATCCAACTCGTTCACATTGCGCGAATGGCTGGTGAGCACCAGGTCGCCCACCGGAACGCTTCCCGCGTCGAAGCGCAGCACGAAAGGCGGGACGGTTCCCGCCGGCATGTAGGCGCGCGCCCGTTCGACATAGGCGAGAGTCTGCGCGAGCGCCTGGTTCATGTCGGTTCCGGGCAGAAAGGTGAGCTTGAGCAGCCCAATGCTTTGGATCGATTTCGATTCGACGTTCTGGATTCCGGAGATGTAGAGGAAGTTGTACTCGTAGTAATAGACGAGGTAGCCTTCCATCTGCGCCGGAGTCATGCCGCCGTAGGGCTGCGCGACGTAGATGACGGGTTCGTTCAGGTTAGGGAAGATGTCCACCGGCATACGGTGAATGGCGAGCGCCGACAGCAGCGCCACGCCCAGCACGGCGATGAAGATAGTGATGGGGCGGCGAAGCGCCGCGCGAATCAGTCCCATGGCTAATTGCCTCCCTGAGCGCCGCGCTCCACGAGATCGAGGAACGGCTGAAGATTTCCCTGGTCGGCGGACAGGCGCTCGATGGCGCGCCAGATATCCAGCCGCGCCAGCGAGTCATCAATCTCGGCGTTGACGAGCAGCCGCTGGGCTTCGGCGACATCGACCAGCGTTGCAACTCCGGCCTTGAAGCGGGCGCGGGCCTGCTGTTCCGCGTCCTGCGAGGCGCGCAGTTGCACGGGCGTGTTTTCGGCGACGCGCCGCGCGCCTTCGAGGATGGCTTTGTCGCGGGCGGATTTTCCGGTGACCCGTTCGAGCGTTTGCTGGTAGAGGCTCTCTTCGAGCCGCTGATTGGCCTGCTCCACTTTTTTCTGGGAGTGGATCGAAGCGAAGTCGAAGGCCGCGAATTTAACGGTCACGCCCGCTGCCCAGTTCACCGTGTCCGGCGCGAGCCCCTGCTGCGAATCCGACGCCGGTTTGCCGGTTCCCGACGCGCCGGACCCACGCCCGTATCCGGTTGCCTGAAAGCTGATCTTCGGCGCATAGGAGCGGTCGAGAATGTGAATCCGCGCCTGCGCTTCAAGCATGCGGTCCCGTTCGGCGACGGCCAGAGGATGGTTGGCCGCCGGCGTGTCCGGCGGCGCGAATGTCTGAGGAGAATCCAGCAGCGGGCCGGGGACAACCTCCACTTCGGTTCCGGCAAGGCCGAGCAATTCCGCCATGGATGCTTTGGCCACAGCCGCGTTTTGCTCGGCGAGAATCATGCGTGTGCGCGCGGCGGCCAGCTCCGCGTTGGCGCGCGAGGCGTCCGCTCCGGGGCGCAAATGGGCATCCACCAGCGCGTGGACGGACCGGGCGAAGACCCCGCGCCGGTCCACATCGGCCTGAGTTGCGCGAACGCTCTGCTCGGCCGCAAGCACGACTAACGCGGCATCGGCCGCGGCGGTCTGAACATCGAGCAGCGTTACTTCAACTTCCGCCGAGGCGCGATGGGCCGTTGCCTGCGCCGATTCCACCACCGCATGGCGGTAGCCGAAATCGACGGGCTCCCAGGAGACGAGCATTCCCGCGCCCGTTCCCCAGAAGGATTGCGTGCTGCCGTCGAGCACCGGCCCGGAAGGATTCGGCAGCGTGGATTGCGGCAGCAGCACGCCGGCGATGTTGTTGCGCGTGGCGCGATTGAGCTGCCAAAGCGCGTCGGCTTTGGGCAGATAGTTGTCGCGCGCCAGGCTCACTCCCGCACGCGCCGCGTTGCTGCGCTCCATCGCCGCGCGCACCGCCGGATAGTGATCCGTCGCATAACGCACAGCCTCAGGAAGCGTGAACGCTCCGGGCGCGGGAGAGGACTGACCGAAGAGCGATGGGGGGGCGAGCAGGACGATGGAAAGCGCCGCGGTCAAACCCATGTTCCACGCGATATTTTTTGTGTGCGGAAAGCTCCTCATTGCAATGTGATTATTGCTTTTGCAAGAGGCAATCAGAGGTAAGAGAGTGGTTAAGAATTGTTTACACGCGCTTACATCCGCAAGCGCCGGCTTGAAACTGATTGGTATCAGGCCACGGCTTCACAGCTTGCTGAATGGGTGGCCCACACAAGCGATTTTGCTTGTGTGGGGAACAAGTTTCGTATCAGGGGACGGCTTCAGCCGTCCCGCAACGCATTCAAAATGAATGTGGGCTTCAGCCCCTGAGGGATCCATTCTTTACAACTGACCCACTACCGAAACTCGGGGACTGGGAAGGCAGAGAGAGGCTCGTGATATCCTCAGCAGTTTATGGGGGATCGTTCGACTCCAATCCGTGTTCTGGTGGCAAAGCCTGGCCTCGACGGCCATGATCGCGGCGCCAAGGTGATTGCGCGCGCGCTGCGCGATGCCGGCATGGAGGTGATCTATACCGGTCTGCGGCAGACTCCCGAAATGATTGTGAACGCCGCCGTGCAGGAAGACGTGGACTGCATCGGGTTGAGTATTCTTTCCGGGGCGCACAACGTGATCGTTCCGCGCGTCATGGCGCTCTTGAAGGAGCGCGGCGCGGAGGACATTCTGGTGGTGCTGGGCGGGACGATTCCGGAGCAGGACGCGGAATTCTTGAAATCGCAGGGCGTGGCCGCAATCTTTGGGCCAGGAACCCCGCTGGCGAAGACGGTGGAGTTTATTAAGAGCAGGGCTCAGGGCGCAGGGCACAGGGCTCAGGGATAGCGATCAGCGATCAGCGTTCAGCGGTCAGGAAGACCAGGGATCAGGGATCAAGGATCAGAGATCAGGGATCAGAGAAAAGTTTGTCATCCCGACCGGAGTTCGCGAAGCGAACGCAGCGGAGGGACCTGCACTTTTCATCGAACGACACAAAGGAAACGGGTGAGCCCTCTCCCCTGAGCCCTGCCTTACTTGTTCTGCCCCTTAAACGGGTCCGGGTGGTTGCGGTTGGGTGGGGCGGCACGGCCATCTTCGACTCCATTGGCGGAGCGGGCGTGGTTGTCATTGAAGGGCTGCTTGCCGTTGACTCCGGCGGCGGTTGGTGAGTCGGGCACGGGCGGCTGGCCTTCCGGGTTGGCGGCGAGCGCCGGGTCGGGATGGCCCGTAGTTGTTACATCGGACATGTGAACGGCATCGGAGTGCCGCTTGTGATAGCGCCCGGTCTCGCATCCGGTAACGAGCGTTGCGACGACGGCGGCGGCGAGCGCCAGTCCTGAAATTTTGCTGAAAACCTGCACCCGTTCTTCCTCCCAAACCTTTGTTGCGCGTTCAAATGCCGAACAACTTTCGCTAGCCACTCTATCAGAAGGGCAGGGCTCAGGGAATAGGGCTCAGGGCTCAGGTTGCGACGCCGGTTCCTTTCTGGGCCTCAGAGAATC
Organism: Acidobacteriaceae bacterium; assembly: GCA_049680085.1. Taxonomy (GTDB): domain Bacteria; phylum Acidobacteriota; class Terriglobia; order Terriglobales; family Acidobacteriaceae; genus Silvibacterium. The sequence goes on along the minus strand of JBAUHD010000525.1, from coordinate 1,609 downwards.
AAAGAGGAGCAGAATTCCTCCGATGACGATGGCGGAGTCGGCGCAGTTGAAGTCGGGCCAGTGGTAGTGGACGATGTGGACCTGGAGGAAATCGACGACGGTTCCGTAAGCCACGCGGTCCCAGGCATTGCCGATGGCTCCGCCCAGAATCAGCGCCAGCGACACGGCGGCGAGCGTGAGGCGGCGGCCCACGCGGAGCAGGATGATGAAGACGACCACGGACGCCAGGATGGCGAAGAGGGTCAGCATCCAGCGCGTGCGGTCGGGGTGGGGCGAGTCGCTGAACATGCTGAAGGCCGCGCCGGGATTCTGCACGTGGCTGATGGCGAAGACATGCGGGATGACGATGATCACGTTGCCTTCGGCAATGTGATGGCTCACCCAGTGCTTGGTGGCGCGGTCGACGGCGATGATGAGAGCGGAAAGCGCGAGGAGCCAGCCCCGCCAGTCGCGGAGACGGCTCATGCGTGCGATTCCTGCAAGGATTTGTACCCCATCTGGTTGAGGGCCTCGGTGCAGCGTCCGCAGACGTTGGACCAGGGGCCGTATTGGGCGGTGTCGGTGCGGTAGTTCCAGCAGCGATTGCATTTTTGGCCATCAGCGGGGAGAACCTGAATGTTAAAGGCATAATCCAGGAGTTCGTCAGAGATTTGACCATTCTCGAGTTCGTCCCGATACCGTCCTGAATCTTCGAGCGAGATTTCCGCTGAGGGGTCATTCACGTCCACATGCGAGACATTGAAAAGTTCCTTCAGCGGCTGGTGATATCGCTGAAGCGAATTCTTGAAATACGTGAATCCAGCTACGAGTTCGACCTGTACTTTTGCTTCTAGGGCCTTACCAATTCTGCCAATACGCCTTTCGTCTTCGAGCTTTCGCAATACTCGTGAGCGGAGCCGAAGAAGAATTGTGAAGTCATACAAAATTTGACCCGTATTGCCGAAAATGATTTCTTCTGGTTTCCGAAACAACGCGAGGTGGACGCTGGGTTCGCGGGTTTCGGTTGGGGGCAGGTAGCTCCAGACTTCTTCGGCGGTGAAGGCGAGGATGGGGGCGATGAGGCGGACTAAAGTTTCGGTGATTTTCCAGAGGACGGTTTGGGCGGAGCGGCGCTCGATGCTGGTCGGCGCGAAGGTGTACATGCGGTCTTTGAGCACATCGAGGTAGAGCGCGCTTAGGTCCACGATGGTGAATTCATTCACGGCGTGGTAGACGCGGTGGAACTCGAAAGCCTTGTACCAGTCGAGGACTTTTTCCGTAAGCTCGCGCGTGCGGGCCAGCATATAGCGGTCTAACGGCAGGAGTTGCTCGTCGGCGATTCGGTGTTGCGCGGGGTCGAAGCCGTGGAGGTTTCCTAACAGGAATTTGAAAGTGTTGCGCAGCTTGCGGTAGTTTTCCGCAGCGCGCTGCATCAGGTTGTCGCTCGCGGCGACGTCCTCGCGGAAGTCCACGCTGGCGGCCCACAGCCGGACGATCTCGGCTCCGAGCTTGTCGGCGATGGCTACGGGATCGACTCCGTTGCCCAGCGATTTGGAAAACGCGCGGCCCTGCTCGTCCAGTGTCCAGCCGACTGTGGTGACGGATTTATACGGCGCGGCATTTTTAATCG
>JBAUHD010000524.1:0-7421 GCA_049680085.1 Acidobacteriaceae bacterium | reverse complement strand
GCCTCAACTCTCGCCACGCTGCTGGTGCTGCCGGCGGTCTTCGCGCTGGCCCAGCGCGCCGCGCCGCGCCGCTCGGCTTCCCTCGATCCGGACGATCCGGAGTCGGAACAATTCACCGCGCTCTCGGGCGCAGAAACAGGTCCCGGATTGGTGCTCGGATGACTTCCCTTCCTCGCTCCCTCGCTCCACGTTTTCTCGTTCTTGGCGCCGCGCTCACCGCGGTCATCGCCGGATCCCTCATCGCAGGTTGCGGCCGGACCATGCAGGCCAATATGCGCGACGCGGACCCCGCTCTGTCCCTCCCTGTGGTCGAAACGGCCATGGTCGCCTCGCACTCGCTCAACGCGACCACCTCCCTTCCCGGCGAACTGCAAGCCTATGAAACGGTCGCCATCTATCCCAAGGTCACGGGCTTTGTCGATTGGATCGGCGTCGATCGCGGATCGAAGGTGCGCAAGGGCGAGCTGCTGGCGCGCCTCGTCGCGCCGGAGCTGTCTTCGCAAAAGCTCGCCGCGCAGGCTCAGCTCGAAAGCGCGGAGTCCCGCCGCATCGAAGCCGAAGCCAAAACCGCTGCGGACGAAGCCACCTACGAGCGCCTGAAGGCAGCGGCCGCAACTCCCGGAGTCATCTCCGACAACGAGCTGGAGATCGCCCTGCAAACCGCGGCGGGCGACCGCGCGCGGCAGCAGGCTCTGCGCCAAACCGTGGAAGCGGCCCGCGCCACGCTCAAGTCGGTCGAAGAGACAACCGCGTACCTGCGCATCGCCGCGCCCTTCGATGGCGTCATCACGGACCGCAACGTACACCCCGGAGCGCTGGTCGGTCCCGGCGGCAGCAGGTCCCAGATTGCGATGCTCGACATCTCGCAGATATCGCGGCTGCGCCTGGTCGTCGCGGTGCCGGAAACCTCGGTCGCCTACATCAGCCCCGGCGCGCAGGTTCCCTTCACCGTGGCCGCCTTTCCCAACGAGACCTTTCACGGCAAGGTGGCGCGGCTGGCGCGGACGCTCGAGGAAAAAACACGGACCATGCCGGTCGAGCTGGACGTGGACAACTCCGCCGGGCGGCTGAGCCCCGGTATGTATCCCCAGGTCATCTGGCCGGAGAGCCGCAGCCAGGCGACGCTGTTCGTCCCCGCTTCCGCCGTCGCGCACTCGATGGAGGATACGTTCGTCATTCGCATCCGCAACGGAGCGACGGAGTGGGTGCATGTCAAACCCGGCGTTTCCTCCGGCGAGGAAATGGAAGTCTTCGGCGATCTGGCCGCCGGAGACCAGGTGGCGCTGCGCGGCACCGAGGAACTGCGGCCGGGCGTCAGAGTCACGGCAAAGCCCAGTCGCGGAGAACCCGCGATCCACCCGTAGCCAGTGAGGAAGGCGATGACTTCCGTTGCCTCCAACCCGTACTTCCGGAACCAGTCTCGCGGCTTGCCCGCTTCCGCCGCGCCATCTATCGTTGACCTCATGCGGACAACACGGCGAAGCTGGGCAGTGGGCATTGTGCCCGTCGTGGCGCTCATCGCCATGCTGGTCGCGCTTGCCGTGCTTCAGTTCCGCTGGAGCTCGGAGGTCAGCGAAGCGGAGCGGGATCGCCTGCAGCAGAACCTGCGCCACTCCTCGTCCGCATTTCAGTCTGCCGTTGCGCGAGACCTGCTGGGGGTCTGCCGCGCGCTCCAGGCGTCGCAGCCGCGCGAGCGGTCCGTCGTCGCCGACCGGCTCTTCAACCGCTATGCCGCGTGGCGTCGCATCTCCGGGCGCTCGGCGCTGGTCGAGGACGTTTACCTCTGGCCCCAATCGCAAAGCCCGGCGGAGCTGCTGCGCTTCAATCTCGAAACTCGCAAGCTGGAACCCGCGCCCTGGCCTGAATCGCTGCGTCTGTTCGCCAAGCGTCCCCTGCCTCATCAGCCCAGGCGCTGGCTCTGGGACGAGCAGGTCCCCGCGCTGGTTCATCCCGTCTACGCGCTGAGTGACAATCGCGACGCGAAGCCCCGGCTGCTGGGCTATCTCTTCGTGGTCTTCGATTCACAGAAGTTCGAGCACGCCTATGTTCCTGACCTGGCTCGCAGCGCGTTTCCAGCCAGTAACGGCTTCGTCTTCCAGCTCATCGAGAGCGGCGGCAACGACCAGCGCAGCGTCGTCTACCGCTCGGGCCAGGATGTGCCGGCCGAAATCTTCTCTCACCCGGACGCGGTTTTCCCGCTGCTCGATGAAGCGGCCCTTCGCAGTCCTGGCGCGCCGGTCGCCACCGCCGCTTCTGTGCCGGTTGCATTGTCCGTCGGACCCCAACGCTGGTCGATTGCCGTCCGCCATCGCGCCGGCTCTGTGAACGCCGCCGTTGCCAGCCTGCGCCGCCGTGATCTCGCCATCAGCATCGGCGTGCTGCTGGTGTTCGCCATCAGCCTGATCACGATCCTCATCGCGACCCGGCGGGCGCGGCGGCTGGCGCGGCTGCAGATGGAATTCGCCTCCGGCGTTTCGCATGAGCTTCGCACGCCGCTCGCCGTCATCTGCTCGGCGGCGGAGAACCTGGCCGACGGCATCGTCACCGGCGACGGGAAGGTCCGCGACTATGGGGCGATGATCCATCGCGAGGGGCAGCGGCTTTCGGGGATGGTGGATCACATCCTCGACTTCGCGGCGCTGCACTCCGACGGGCGCGGATACCATCGGGTGCCCACGCCGGTCTCGGAGGTGATTGGCGCGGCGCTGGCCGGCTCGCGCGTCCTTGCCCAATCCGACGCCGTGACGCTGGAGACCCGCGTGCCGGGCGATCTTCCGCTGCTACTCACCGATGCGCGCGCGCTCGAACAGTGCCTGCAGAACCTGCTGAGCAACGCCATCAAGTATGGAAGCGGCGGCGGGCGGGTCCAGCTTTGGGCGGCGCGCGGCGAAGCAGACAAGCCCGACCGGGTGCTGATCGGCGTGCGCGATTACGGCGCGGGCATTGAGCCCGAGGACCTGCCCTACATCTTCGATCCGTTCTACCGCGGCGGCCATTCGAGAAGCTCCGCCGTGCGCGGCACAGGGCTGGGCTTGAGCCTGACGCGCCAGATGATGGAGGCGCTGGGCGGGCGAGTGACAGTCGAGAGCTCGCCGGGCACGGGCAGCACGTTCACGCTCGAAGTCCCCACCGCCGTCGCCGCGCGTCCAGAGGAGACCGCTCCCGAGCCTTCGCGGCTGGCTTAGTATGTCCCTATGCCGTCGCGCATTCTGCTGGTGGAAGATGAGGCCGGACTCACGCTGACGCTGTGCGACCGGCTGCGAAGCGAGAACTACGAGGTCGAGGCCGTCTCGGATGGAGAGGCCGGACTGGCCCGCGCGCGAGACGGAAGTTTCGATCTGCTGCTGCTCGACTGGATGCTGCCGGGCCGCTCCGGAGTGGACGTTTGCCGCGACCTTCGCCAGTTGGGCATCGACACGCCCATCCTGATGCTGACCGCGCGCGGGCAGATGGTGGACAAGGTGGTGGGCCTGAAGCTTGGCGCGGACGACTACCTGACCAAACCGTTTGAAATGCCAGAGCTGCTGGCGCGCATCGAGGCGCTGCTGCGACGGTCCATGTCAGGCAAGGGGACGGGCAATGGGCCGCGCAAAGCGGTGGACTCCGTGGAACGGATTGGGCCCATCTGTGTGGACCGCAACCGGGTGCGGGTCACTCGCAACGGCGAGGTGGTGGACCTGGCGCCGCGCGAGTACAAGCTGCTGTGCTACTTTCTCGATCACGCCGGGCGGACGATTCCTCGCGAGGAACTGCTGCGCGAGGTGTGGTCGTACCGCTTTATTCCCAACACGCGGACGGTGGATGTCCATGTCGGGGCACTGCGGCAGAAGCTGGAAGACGACCCCAAAAAGCCGCGGCTGTTTCTGACGGTGCCGAGCGAGGGTTACCGGCTGGACCTGTGAGCCTGATTGTTTGGCTGAATTTCGTTTCCTAACCTGCTGTAGTTCATTGATTCTATTGAGTTTTCAGGAATTGTCTTTCGTTGTACCTCATTGATTCTATTGAGTTTTCAGGAAAACGTGGCGGTTGTGGATCATTGATTCCAAAGGGCTTTCAGGAAAAAATATTGAGGATTTGCGGCCTTCCTTTTCGGTGAATGGCAAAGGAAAACGGGACCGTTTGCGGACGGTCCCGTCTGTTTTTTTACTCTCTGTATCCATTTTATCAAAACGGAAGAATTCAAATGCATGGAGGCGGAATTTTTTTGTGCGTGGGCGAAGTTCAGTTTTGGGACACTGGGATTTTGCCGCCCGAAGCGAACCGCAGGTCCCTCACTTCGTTCGGGATGACATCGTGGGGGGTGACGCATACGATGCGTCATATTGCGCCAGATTGAGAGGGTCGTCTCCCCGGTGATCTCTGGCTCAGACTCGCGCGCGCTTTGCGCCGTCGGCGGAGATGGAATATTCGTCGCCCTGATAATGGAAGCCCTCCAGCCTGGCCTTCAGATCGAAAGCCGTGAGCCTGGGCGCGGCGTGGAGGCCCTGGTCCAGCGAAGGCTGCGCGCCGAAGATGGACTCCATCACCATGTCGAGGAATGCGCCGCCGGAGATCGCGCACCAGTCTTCAATGTAGGGCGCGTCGTTGGAGGCCTTGTAAGCGCCGCCCTTCAGCGGCGGCACTACATCTTCGACGAAATGGGCCTGCCCGACCGGTCCCTGATTGCCGGCCTTTGCGACTTCCGCGAGCCAGGTTGCGATGCGCGCGGGGTCATCGATTTTGAAGAGGCCCTTGGCGCACTCCGGCGGCCATGCCGTGTAGGCACCGAGGCAGCTATGGTCAGGGCGGACGTTCCATGTGGAGTCGGGGTCGCCGCTGGCCAGCGCGCGCATCCATTTCTTTGAGGCGAGCTGCGACCAGAAGAAATGCGCCATTTCGCGCTTCTGGTCAGCGGAGAGGTCTTCGCTCATGTTGTCGAGCACGGCCAGAAAATCGTAACAGTGACGGACCTCTGTAAAGGAGCCGTCGGGCTGGCCGCATTGCCACCATCCTTTGCCCTTTACATAAAGCAGATCGTTGATGCGCCGCGCGAGGGTGGAGGCTTCGGAGCGAAGCTGCGCGGCTTCCGGCGCGCGCCCGCCGCGGTCGAGGAGCTGGGCGACAAACCTCATGCTGGAGACGTTGCCGGCGTTCATTCCGGCGACCTCGTGCGTGTAGGTGCTGACGACTTCGAGCAGATTCTGGAGGCCGCCGTAATCGGCCATGCCGTTTTTGCCGGCGAGCTTTTTCCAGTAGGTCGCGTGAAAAAGCAGATGATCGAGCACGGGCTTCTCGCCGATCGGCTTGTTCAGCCATTCAAAATCGCCGGTAACGCGGAGATAGTCCTGCGCGCAGCGGACAATGGCCATATCGTTCACCGCGTACCACGGGCCGACGGCTTCGCCGGTCACATAATCGGTCGCGAGATGCTGGTGCATGTCGCGCTGGAACCAGATTTCGACGAGATTGCGCAGCGGCTGGGGATCGAGCAGGGCGAGGCTCAGGCTGCTGAGAGACGTGTCCCAGGGAAAGCTGAGGGTGGGCAGAACGTGGCCGCTGAGGGTGAGCAGCGTGGGTCCGTAGGCGGAGTCGGGCGAGCGGCGGCGCGCGGTGAGCAGGTTGCGGACGCCGTTTTGATAAAGCTGCCATAGCGCTTCGCTGTCGGTCTGGAGGCGCGGAAGATGCCCGGAGAAATCGCTGTTGCCGGCCGTGAACATGGAGTGAAGCAGTTGGTCGAAGCGGCGCTCGCTGCGCTGCTCCATGGCCGCGAAGTTCGCCTGCAGCCGATCGTGCATGGAGTTCGCGGTGGTTGCGTCCTCGGCGATGGCGGCGACGAAATGCAGTTCGCGCGCTTCGCCGGGCGCGAGGGTCAGGTGGTATTCGAGCATGTTGCCGCCCACGAGCGAATCGGGCGGCGGATGGATTCCCTGCGCGGAGGCGGCCTGTGAGTGTTGCGCGGTCCAGGTGAGCCGGCCTTGCGCGGCATCCCAGGCACGGTGATTGTCGCCCTCGCCGGGCAACTCGCTCATCCAGGCTTTGGTCTTTTTGGTGACTGCGGCGCGCATGTCGAAGCCGAGCGTGAGCCTTGCGCTTTGCCCGCTGGTGTTGCGGACTTCGATCGTCTGCATGACGGCACGCTGTTCAGGCGGCAGAAACATTTTTGTGCGGAAGAGGACTCCATCCACGTTCTGCTCGCGCGTGACGCAGTGCGGGAACCACTGGTAGGTGACGGCGCGCGCGGGGTCGTCGGAGATGGAGGCGAGGCGGTCGTTGAGGATCAGCTCACAGGTGTTGAGCAGGCCGGGGCTCCAGGGAATGTCCGGCATGCCGCAGCAGGCGTAGGGCGGAAAGGCCATGGCCGTAATGCCGGAAACCGATTTGACCGTCTGCGCGTAGCCCCAGTCGTTCATGGCGATGGGCAGGTTGAAAAGCTGCATGAATGTGTGCGGCATTCGCACGCTGGCCAGGTCGTTGAGCGAGGGCAGGGGCGGCAGGGGGCGAGCCAGAGACGGCAGCGCGTGGGCGCGGGTGGCAAGGGCGGCGGCGCTGGCCGAGACTTTCAGGAAGCTGCGACGATTCATGGGAACCTCAGGGATTAGGGATTACCATCCGGCCGAAGTGAAAATGCAGGTCCTTCGACTCGTCCGCTGCGCGGACTTCGCTCAGGATGACAACATATAAACAACGATTTTCAACTCAGACGCGGACGACTTCGATGCCGAGCTTTTGAAATGGCGCGATCATCTCGGGGGTGGCGTCGGTGTCGGTGATGAGCGTTTGCAGCTCGCCGGTTTCGCAGATGCGCCAGTTGGCGACGACTCCAAATTTGGTGTGGTCGGCGACGGCAATGTGGCGGCGGGCGTGGCGAACCATGGTCCCGTTCAGCTCGGCTTCATCGGAGCTGAAGCAGCTCAGCCCCCACTGGGCATCGATGCCGTCGGCGCCAATGAACATGGTGTGGATGAGCATGTTGTCGAGGCTGCGGATGGCGGAGGGGCCCACCAGCGAAAACCAATCGCCGTGCAGGTGGCCGCCGGTGACGAAGACGCTGACGTCTTTGCGCTTGGAAAGCTCCATGGCGATGTTGGCGGTGTTGGTCACAACGGTGATTTTGCTGTTGAGGGGAATGCCGCGAATGATCTCCGCCGTGGTGGTGCCGGGAGTGATGGCGATGGTTTCGCCGGGCGTGATGAGCGCGGCGGCGGCGCGGCCAATTCTTCGTTTCTCATTGGCCTGGCGCTCGACCTGGGCCTGAAACGAGCGGTCCTTTTTGAAGGGCTCGTAGAAGAGCGGCTCAATGGACGCGGCTCCGCCATGGGTGCGGCGCAGCAGGCCCTGCTGCTCAAGCAGGTCGAGATCGCGGCGGATGGTGACGACCGAGACTCGCAGATGCTCGCTGAGCACGTCGACGGCGACCAGGCCGGATTCCTGAAGGCCGGTAA
>JBAUHD010000523.1:0-3323 GCA_049680085.1 Acidobacteriaceae bacterium | reverse complement strand
TTCGCAACGAGTTGCCGCTCATGCGCTGGCGCTCCAGCGGAACCTGGGCCGCGCCCGCCGTCATCCGCGTCCCCATCGGCGGCTATCTCACCGGAGGCTCCATCTACCACTCGCAGTCCGGCGAAAGCCTGTTCACGCACACGCCCGGAATGCGCGTGGTGATGCCCTCGAACGCGCTCGACGCCAGCGGGCTGCTTCGCACCGCCATCCGCTGCGACGACCCCGTCCTGTTTCTCGAACACAAGCATCTCTATCGCGGCTTTTACGGACGCGCGCTCTATCCCGGCCCCGACTACATGATTCCCTTTGGCAAAGCCGCCAAAGTGCGCGAAGGCCGCGACCTCACCATCGTGACCTACGGGGCACTGGTTCCCCGCGCCCTGCAGGCTGCGGAAAAGGCGCACCGCGACCACGGCATCGAGACAGAAATCCTCGACCTCCGCACCCTGAATCCCTATGACTGGGAAGCCATCGCCGAATCCGTTCGCAAAACCAGCCGCGTGCTCATCGCGCACGAAGATATGTTGAGCTGGGGCTACGGAGCCGAACTCGCCGCCCGCATCGCCGACGAGCTCTTCCACGACCTCGACGCGCCAGTGAGACGCCTCGCCGCTATGGACACCTTCGTCGCCTACCAGCCGATATTGGAAGACATCATCCTCCCCCAATCCGACGACGTTTACGACGCCATCCTCGCGCTGAAGCAGTTCTAACCTAGATTAGTTTCCGACCAACAATCCTGCGCAGCCAAGCCTTTCCTGTATTGCGAGGAAGACGGGATGGAATAATCAAATTCCGTCGCGGTTGGCAGATTCGATTATGCTGAGGAACATAAACCCAGGAGCCATCAATGAAGCCAGACAATAAGCCCAAAGAGCAATTCAAAGACCACCTTGTTGATTGGGTAAAGGAGAGCTTGGCAGCGAGTTTGACCATTTGAATAATTCCCAACGCTCTCGCCAAATGATCATCTTTTTCGTTTCGGAGATCTTGGATAAGCTCATCCCTGGAATTGTGCCTGATGACGGGGGGGAAGTTGAGAGCTGCATTATCGATGGATCCGGCGATGGCGGCGCAGATTTTCTCTACCGAACGGATGATGGCCAGGTATTGATAATTCAGGCAAAATATCGTGGAAGCAAGGATCAGGCGGAGTCCGCCGAATCCGTAGGACGCTGTTGCGACTTGCTCGAAAGATTGTATCTGGCGGCGCAAGGAAAGCAGGGCAGTCTTCACAAGGAACTGCTCGAATTGGCTGGTCAGATTGACTGGGAGCAAGATACATTCCGCGTGTATTTCATAACGACCGGCAAAAGCGGCGATGCCGTAACAGATCGCGTAGAACAGGGACTGGTTTCAATCAGCAACCTGCCAGATTTCGACGACAGGAGTGAATTTCGCTACCTCGACTTGAATCACTTAAACCAAGAGATGCGAAATGCTTTTTCATCGGCCGAATTTTCGGCAGCGCCAATAGAGATATCGATGATCGCCGATGCAAATAACCGCTACTGGTGCCATTTCGAAGGACAGGACAGAGAACTCTATGTCGGCGAAGTGAGCGGATCTGTATTGGCTTCCAAACTCGAACAGCACAAAGCTAGCCTATTCACGATGAACATACGCGATTATGTGGGCGATACAAAAACAAACAAGCAAATCATTAAGACCGCTCTGACAAACCCTACTGATTTCGAATATTTCAACAATGGGCGTAACAGCTGTGGCGGGACAGATAACCCCAGACGAACTAACGGGCAAACTTACCTGCGAGAAGATGTCCATAATCAACGGGGCCCAGACCGTGAAATCTCTGCTGACTGCGGTTAGGAGGCCCGGGGAAGCTACTCATAAACCAGTCAGCGATGTACGCGTTTTGTTTCGACTAATGTCATTCAAATATCCGGCAGAGGTTGGGTTTATAAACGAGGTGACCCGTTACAACAACACGCAAAACGCCGTTAAGATCGCTGATTTTCGAAGCAACGATGAAGTCCAAAAGGACATCGCTCGGAGGTTCGGCGATCTCAATCTGTCAGGATGAAAATACGAGTACAAGAATAAGCGAAGCCCAAAGCGACGCAACACGATCGCGGTAACCCTCGAAGAACTTACAAAAGCGATATTTTCCTTCCGAAAAGGACCGGATGACATGTGGGGTGGCACCAGCAGGCTTTTCGACGCATCGGCAACCGGTCTCTACATTCAGGTTTTCAACGAAAACCCGATTCAAGGCTTACAGAGCAGGAGTTCAGTCTTCTCGCAGGCACTTTCTTTGCGTGTGACTTTGTGAAGGGCTTGTGGGAAGAAGAGCGGAAATCACTGCGCATGAACAAATTGACAATGCATCCTGCCCTTGAGCGCAAAAATCTTATTTACTTTGCTATAGGAGAACTAGAGCGTCAGAGCTACTCGAAGCAAGGTTGGAACCTCGACCATGACCTGAGGAGGCTTGCGAAGCCTAACGATTGGAAGAACGATCGAAAGAGTGCACCAAGCCAGGCATTAACCAAGGCATTTGAACTGTCATCTAAGGTGATGAAGCAACAATATGAATTTTCCAAGAAAAACATCCAAGGGTTCAAACATAGAAATTGGTTCAGAGATCAAGAGACCATGCAGAAGATTACAGAAGGACTGGAGATGGCCCTTGATTTAGGTAGCCTGCCGCAAATTTGGCCGTAAGGATTATGGCAATGCGCTGTGCTCTTTATACCCGCCCGGCATCACCGGCATCTGCGTTGCAACCGTGACGACTGCTCCGCCGGCCCGGTAGCACGCTCAAAGTCTCCGCCCCTTTGCTGTTTCCTGTTTCCCCTTTACCCTTATCCTCATGGAGCCCATCACTCTCACCGGCCCGCACATTCGCCTCGAACCGCTCACCCGAGACCACATCGCGCCCCTGTCCGCCGCATCAGCCGAGCCCGCCCCCGGCGCGACCGACCCTACCCTCTATAGTTGGACCCTTGTCCCCCAGGGCATCGCGGAAACCACCCGCTACGTCGAAACCGCCCTCGAATGGCAAGCCGCCGGGACCGCGGTTCCCTTCGCCGTCGTTCGCCTGAGCGACAACGCCGTGATCGGCAGCACCCGCTACTGGAACATCGAGCACTGGCTCTGGCCCTCCGGCCACGCGCGCCATGGCAATCCCTACCCGGACGCCTGCGAAATCGGCTGGACCTGGTACGGCCGCTCCGCCATTCGCACCGGAGCCAATCACGAAGCCAAATTCCTCATGCTCCAGCAAGCCTTTGAGGTCTGGAACGCCCTCCGCGTCTGCCTGCACACCGACTCGCGCAACACGCGCTCGCAGGCCGCTATGG
>JBAUHD010000522.1:0-1638 GCA_049680085.1 Acidobacteriaceae bacterium | reverse complement strand
AGCTTGGGGCGGGTGACGAAGGTCCCGCGGCCCTTTTCGCTGAAGGCGTAGCCGTTGACTTTGAGGCCGTGGAGAGCCTGGCGCGCGGTCATGCGGCTGACCTGATAGCTACGCGACAATTCGTCTTCAGAAGGAATGGGATCGCCCTGGGCGAGAGCGCCAGACTGGATCTTCTCCATGAGGGCGTGCTGGATTTGATAATAGAGCGGAATGAACCCGCACTTGTCGAGCGGCTGCACAAGGGTCTGGCGCGGGCTGCTTTCGCCGCTGTTTGCGATGATGTTCCTGGGCACGCGGATCCTCATCCCCTCCGCTTTCGCGGACAAAACCGCGTTTCCAACGCGGATATTCCAATTAGTATTGGCTGTGCCAATTTTTGCAAATGAAAAACAGGGGCTGCAATGGCTAATGCGGTTTTTCCGGCTTCGCTGAAGGGCAAACTGATCGTTTCCTGCCAGGCCGCTCCGGGCGATCCGCTGGATGATGTGGACTGCCTGACCCGCATTGCGATGTCGGCGGCACGGGGTGGAGCGGGCGGCCTGCGCGCCAATGGAGCGGAATGCGTGGCGGCGTTTCGGCGGGAAACCGGGCTGCCGGTGATCGGAATATGGAAGCGCAAGCTGGAGGGAGAGACCTCCATTACTCCCGATTTTGCTTCGGCGGAGGCAATTGCGCGGGCGGGCGCGGAGGTGATTGCGCTGGATTGCTCATCAGCGAGGCATACGTTGGCCGAGGGCTGGGTGGATCTGATCCGGCGAATCCGCGAAGAGTTGGGCAGGCCGGTGCTGGCCGATATCGCGACGCTTGATGAGGCAGTCGCTGCCGAAGATGCGGGGGCGGACGCGGTGGCGACGACGATGTATGGGTTCACTCCGGAGACGAGCGGGGCACGGGCGGTGAACTGGGAGAGGGTGGAGCGGCTGGCCGGGCGGCTGCGGGTTCCGCTGATTGTGGAAGGGCACATCACGCGGCCGGAGGAGGTTCGACGGGCTCTGGACGCGGGGGCGTATGCGGTGGTGGTGGGGTCGGCGATCACGCGGCCGGAGTCAATCACGGGCCGGTTTGTGACGGCGATTGGGCGAAGAGACACGGTATAGTCGTATATACAGGAAACCTGAAAAAGAAGACAGCCCTATTTTTTTGAGAATGGAAGAGCGAAAGCCATGCCGTTGACTGCAAAGAACCGTGAATTTCCCCACGCCATGCTGCGGGAGATCTATGAACAGCCGGGCGCGCTTGCCGCCACGATTGAGCGCTACGCCGGGGATGGTGCGCTGCGGGCGGAGGCGTTTCCGAACATCGCCGAGATTTTGCGGGGACGACAGAGGCTGGTGATTGCGGCGAGCGGGTCGAGCCGTCATGCGGGGCTGGCCGGGGAAATCATGCTGGAGGACTACGCGGGCCTCGCCGTAGACGTGGAGTACGCGAGTGAGTACTGCTACCGCTCGACGCACACGCTGCATGATCCAGGCGTGCTGGTGATTTCGCAATCGGGCGAAACGGCGGACACTCTGGCGGCGCTGCGGGAGGCGCGAGGGCGCGGATTAGCAACAGTCGCGATCACGAACAACGCCGACTCGACGATGGCGCGGGAGGCGGATTCGTCGCTGCCGACCGTGGCCGGAACGGAAAAGGCGA
>JBAUHD010000521.1:0-14287 GCA_049680085.1 Acidobacteriaceae bacterium | reverse complement strand
GCGCAGGACGGGACGAAGTATCAATTTCACATCTCAGACAACGAAGGCTCGTCCTCATCGATTTTTGAACCCTCCAAACAGTTCGCCGCACAATGGGCGACGACTGGCTTTTCTTCCTCGATTGAGTTGGAAGCGATCTCGTTATCCACGTTTATCCGCACGCAGAGCATCGATATGGCGTCTTTTGACATTTTGATACTCGATACGCAGGGTTCGGAATTGCTCGTCCTGGAAGGCGCAAAAGAGGTTCTGCCTCGCTTTCGATACATTCAACTCGAGGCCGTGAACCGTGAAATCTACTCCGGCTGCTGTAAATTGCCGGAGGTGGATGCATTCTTATCAAAATGCGGATTCAAGCAAAAGGGCCGACGTGTGCTACGAAGGTCCCCTAAAGGCGGGCGCGAATGGGATGTACTGTACCAGCGGGTTGAGGCTTCTTGACGAAGCACCCCTCCGCGCCATTTCGGAAGCCTGTTGTGCGGGCAAATTATGGCTTGCGGTGACTTAGATTCGCAAAGCTCCAATCGTATGTTGCGTGCGCCACAATCGGGAATTTGTTGCGTATCTCCCGAGAGACCCATGCAACACTCTATCAATGGCAACGTTTAGCCTGTTAAACCAGCAGGAAAAATTCTATATAGTGCGTACGGCCTACAGATCAGCGCCGAGCGACTCTTGAGCCGGCTCTCGGCCGCAAACCGGCAACTTTTAGTCGCAACCCAAAACCCACGAGCTTTCATCTACTGGTCGTTTAGCCCCTATCTATAAGTGAATACAAGCGCGAAGGAAAAATCTAAGAATTAGCTTGAACCTGTCGAATCTTTGAATGAATTACAGAATTGACAAGGTGACTTGCATTCACTAGCTTGCGTAGCATGAAAATTACGAGCGTACGTCGCCTGTCGGCCCTCGTGTTCACACTTCTTGCTTTCGTTGCTTTGTCGCTTCCGGCGCTGGCAGCCACTCCGACAATCACGAGCATCGTGCCGAACTCAGGCCCCGAAGACATTTCTCCTTATCCAGTTATCAAGGGAACAAATTTCGAACCGGGAGTGCAGGTCTATGTGAACGGCACGGCAGCGCGCGGCGTGTGGCTCAGCGGCTCTACCTACATCACATTTGAACCTCCATTGAGCGCCGTGCTTGGGTCCGTCCCCGTGAAAGTCGTCAATCCGGACGGCGGTACGGTGACGCTGGCGGATGGCTGGTCGTATACGACTGCATCGCTGGTGTCGACGCCGACGATCACGAGCATCTCGCCGAACTCGGGTCCCGAAAATATTTCCCCTTATCCAGTTATCAAGGGAACGCAGTTTCAATCGGGAGTGAAGGTCTATGTCAACGGCACAATAGCGCGTGGCGCCTGGATCGGCGGAACCACTTACATCACATTTGAACCTCCACTAAGCGCTGTTCTTGGGCCGGTAGGTGTCACCATCGTCAATCCGGACGGAGGCACGGCAACTCTGGCGAATGGTTGGTCATACACTACGGAATCGCTGGCGCCGGCCCCGACGATCACGAGCGTTGTGCCGAACTCAGGCCCCGAAGCCATTTCTCCTTATCCCGTGATTAAGGGAACGAATTTCGAATCGGGAGTGCAGGTCTACGTCAACGGCACGCTAGCACGTGGCGCCTGGATCGGCGGAACCACTTACATCACATTTGAACCTCCATTGAGCGCTGTGCTTGGGCCGGTAAATGTCACCGTCATCAATCCTGATGGCGGCACGACAACTCTGGCGAATGGTTGGTCATACACTACGGCATCGCTGGCTCCCGGCGGAGGATCGCCCACCACTACCGGCGATACTTTCCCGAGGCTTGCGTATTTAGCCATCGGAGGGTCTCAAACCTTTGGCTCAACCTATCAGGCCAATGCGGCTAAAGTACACCTCGACATTATTGGCGGCCCCTGGGAGGGATGGGGAAGCTCCCTTGGCTACGACAAAGAAACTGTCATCCAAAACATCAAGGCACAATCGACCGTGCATACGCGTGTTTTCCAGTACGTTGACTTAAACGAATTGTATTTTTCCCAGGCTTCGAACGGCTTCCCTATCTACTGGAATGAAGTCAACAACATGAATTGGTGGGTTTATAACGCCGGCACAAGCGGCACGAAAACGCTCGACGCCGAAGATACGACCGGCGCTAAAGGCGTGGTCAACATGGCGACCTACACTGTTGATCCTTCGACGAACCTCGGCCCCTATGCCTGGGGTGCGAACTATGTGAACAATCTACTTCATCTTGGCACATACTCCGGCAAGGGTGACCCGGTGCCCGATCTCGACGGCTTCTTTCTCGATAACCTGGCTCCCCAGCCTTACGAAGACGGAGACTGGTTGCATACCGGCTCTTCCCAATCCAAAAGCGATTCTGCGGTTGGTACGGCCTTCCGTACAGGCGAGAAGGCATTTTTTGATGAAATGTCTGTAATATGGCCCGCAGGCGTTCAACTTGCCAATATGGGACTTGATAGCACCGGATGGGACACCGGCGTAGATTTCGCGCCGCTCAAGGGAGTGATGTCGGGTGGCATGGATGAAGCTGCCATTGGCGCCAACTGGTCCTATGAATCGTGGGCCGGTGCCGCAACCATGCAGTATGTGTATAAGTATACGTATGACAACACCGGCGGCCCCCAATACTTGCTGTTTGGGCATAGCCATCTGCAAACGAACGGTGTTGATGCATCCGCCTATGACTCGAGCGGAAACGTCACTGCCTATTCACCCGCGTGGCAAGGTATGCGTTATGGACTGGCTGCATGTCTTATGGGTAACGGATACTATACGCCGACAGGAACATCCGGATATTCGGATCAGACCTTCCTGTGGTTTGACGAGTTCGACAACGCTGGTGCGGGCGTGGGCTATCTCGGTCAAGCTATTGATCCATGGCAGACAGGACCCTGGAGCAATGGAGTATGGAAGCGTGAGTACCAGAATGGTATTGTCCTATGGAACCCAAAAGGAAATGGGATCCAGACCGTAAGTCTTGCGGGCCTCGGCAATCTCAAACATATCGCAGGTAACCAGGACCCAACGGTAAACAATGGCACAATCGTAACGAATGATACAGTAACTTTGAACGACCGCGACGGGCTCATTCTCCTTCGCTACTAAACTCACCAATGACCAGCGAGAACGGTATCCTGAAAAGGATACCGTTCTCGGCAATTCCCTACTACTATGCTCGTGCGAAGCGAAGCTGCTGACTCGGCGCTTTAGCCTGTGAAAACCGCCTTGATCCAGTATTGGAACAGCGGCAGAGTGAACAACTACGGTCGGCGCAAAGGATTCATGACAAATCATTTTCAAAGCAATTTACCGTGCAAGGGTATCGAACTAACCATCAGGCGGCATAGCAGAGGGGCATGTGTGTCCGTCCTAGCCTTATACGCTTGTCTAGGATTGTTCACGGCATGGAGTTGGGGACAATCCACCTCCCGACAAGTCGGTGCGGCGACCAGTTCCGCTTCGCTCCCTCGTGTCAGTGAGCGAGTCGCCCAGAATGGCACTCCCAGTAAGAACGCCTCGGACGACAGCGGCGAACCAATGCCGCTTGGCGTAGCGCCGCCGTCTGGTCAAAGCTGGCACGTTCAGACCAACGATAACTTCGACCATGATGATTCCATTAACCAGTCGCTCTGGAATGGCGGCACGGGAGGCGGCATGCCGGCGGGCTTTTGCAAGATACCCGCCACGAGCTGCGGTTACACTGGCGAGGACTGCAAGAGTTACTTTGGCACTTATCCGAAGCCGCCGTTTGCCACTATCAAACGCGGTGTGGGGCTGGCCATTCAAGCGACGCATGCCGCGCCAGGCGACCACAAGTACTATGACAACAAGGCCGCCGACATTCAGAGCTACGGAAAGATAACCATTCACCCAGGCTCTTTTGTTGAGTGGAAAGCCAAGATGCCGACAGACCGGCACGGTGAGGGTAACGGCTGGCACGTCGACCTTTGGTGCACAACGCTCGTCCGAAATCGGTGTGATAATTCATCCGAGGTGGATATTGCCGAGAAGGTTTTAAGTGTGGGTAACAGTTCAAGAGCTAATTACATCGTTCACGACCAGCCGCAGGGACCGCATACTGTCATTGAGGCCGCCTATAGCGCACCGGGAAGTCCAGATCTTTCGGCGGGCTATCACACTTACGGACTGTTCTGGCGCAAAGACCATTTAGGCAAGCAAGGCTCGTTAGAGGCTTATATTGATGGCAAGCCGATCGTGAACCATCCGGTTCCAATTAATGACCCATCATGGGGCAGCGGAGCGTATTGCTATGCCGGATGGATGCAGCAAGGGTCGGCAGCCTGGGGTGGTGGTGCTCTTATTGACTCCCACACCTCTTCGAAGAACCCGCTTTACGTCAAGCATTTCACGGTTTGGAAGGCAAACTGACCCTCGATTTCTGTCATGAGCACCGTCACCACGGTCTGACTTTCTCCTGCCCTCAACACTGAGGGCAGGGAAAGCTAAAAGCGAGCACATCATTTGTCGGTAGCCACCAAAACCTCTCCCGGCATCAAGCGAATCGGAATTCCGGTGCCATCTCCGAGGACCGCATGCGTGATGTAATTCTCCAGGTGCAGAGGCGTGACCGACTGGAGCACAACATTCTGAAAACGATTCGAATGGTTGAGCAGCAGAAAGAGCCGCTGGCTGCCACGGGATTTTGCCTCCAATTCCACATATTTAGAGTCAATGCCGACGGGAGCCGCAGGGTTCAGAACTGAATAGATCAGGTTCGAGTCATCCTCCTGCCAGGGATTGTAGGTACGGGCCAATGCTTGCTCCAGGTTAGCCGCGAGATAGTAATAGGTTCCGCCGTCAACGGCAGCGCGGAAGAGGATCCCTCGCGACGGCACCTGAAAGTGGTGCGAAGTGTCGGGCGGCTCCGGGGCGGGCTCGCCGAGGAGCATCGTCACCTGCTGTCCGGGGACGGGAGACGCGTCCACCAGTTGCAGCGGCGCATTTACGCGAATGTGTTGGCCGATGGAAAACATGCCGGCTGCCTGAGCCGCCACAAAGATGTGCTTATCGGCCTGGGTCGAAACCCCACTCACAGTCAGAACCTGAGGAAAGTTACATTGTTCGGACTGGTAAACAACCCCGCCGCGGTGGAGATAGTGCGTGACCATCGACTTTCCCTGATCGGATAAGGAAAAACCGGCGATCACAACGGAAGCAGCATCATTGGGAATCGGCTTATCTTCCGGCCACATTCTCACTTCGAGGTGAGCCTCCTTGGCAAGAGTGAAGGCCGTAGCGGTGTTTATGCGCGCCATTGAATCTTTGGGATGGTCAGGATACAGGAGATAGGCGACCGGAAGATCATTTTTCCAGCCCAGGCCGAACTGGCGGATCACCGCGTTCCAGCGCGCATACTCCAGCGCATTCAGCTTGGGATGATCCCGCGTGGTCAGCAGTCCGAAACTGTACTCGATCGGCGGGAATTCGCCTTGGGCGAATGTGCTCATGGAATCGCTGAGGTTTACGTACTGCGTGGGTGGATGATCGGCGTGACTGATGTCGTTGGATCCCCACCAGAAATATCCTGCGGCGCCTTCGGCCCAGGTGCTCATTAAGGTAAGCCGGAGGTATTTCGGAATTTCGAGGGCAGGCATCCAGTCCTGGGACACGCCGGTTTCCTGTACCAGAACAGGCTTGCCGGTCATCGCCGCATATGCAACGAGATAGTCCACACCATAAGTGGTTCTTTGCCCGATCCAGGGATCCTGCAGAATGGTGGAACTGAAGTAGGGGTAGTAATGCACCGACATAAAATCGGCATTGGCCGCTATGGCGCCAATATCGAAGACGCCGCCAAAACTCCCCACCCCGTTCGTGATGGGATGCCGCGGATCCTCATGATGCAAGGCGCCATAGATGCTGTGCATCCAGTCGCTGGCCTGCTGCTGAGTGACGTGCAGGTGCATGGAGCCGACGAGCACATTCACCTCATTGCCGAAATCGTAACCCTGCAGTCCAGGATTGTTCTTCAGCGTGCGGGCGACGGCCGATGCCATAAGTTCCTCGCTGTGCACCAGATGAGGATCGGTGAAGATGTTGCCGCCAGCCCAGCGCGGAAGGAAACTGGCGCCTGACATCCATCCGGTGATGACGCCCACCTGCACCGAAATCCCGTTGTGATAGGCGATGGTGACGAGCTGATTCAAGTGACTTAGCATGATCGGATCAACCGCGTTCGGCGTCGGTTCCAACAACGGCCAGAGTGGAGGAAACCGGATGCTTGTAATGCCCAGATTGTGCAGCGCGGCCATATCGCGATTGACAGCCTCGGGATTCCAGTTCTTCAGAATCAGGAGCCATCCGTCGGAAGGGATGTAGTTGACTCCGCCGAGAAAGACAGGCGAGCCGTTTTGCGCGAGATAGCGCCCCTGGATTGACCAGTGACTCTGCGTGAAGGCGAGTCGCGGCATGAGAAGCGCGGCCACGATTGCCACTCGGGCAAATAGAAAAGGAAAAGCGAAACGCAGGAATTGAGTGCCGTATTGTTTCAGATCGGAATACAATCTCACATTCTCCTTGTTGACTTTTAGACTTCCCAGCGCATCCTGCATCGCGAATCGGCCCCGCTCAGAATGCGCGAATGAAACGCGTGTAGCATCGTCCGGTTGCTCAGCGGAAACGTTCGAAGAGTTAAATATTGTCTGCTCTGCGCAATCGAAAAATAGAGAAAAGTTTCCAAGCTGTCAAGAAATACTATCCGAATCCGGCTGCTGCTATGTTAGTTCATCATCGCTTGTACGAACCCTCACTTGAGCGTGGTGGGTTGAGCTCACACTCCCTCCATGGGAGTGACCGTGCAAATTGCCTGGGACCGGCGATCGAAACAGCATCTCTATCCGCTCCTACCGTGGATCACGGCGCAACTTCATGCGCCAAGAAATAGTTGAGCGCTGGCATGGAGAAAATGGCTAGACCTTAAGGTCATTCCCTTTATGTGTGCAGTATATTTTTATTATTGCTAATCATTCACATTTTTATATGCAACTTTTCTTGACATGTTCCCGATGCTTGCCCATCATCAGAGTCATGCTTTTCCGCTCTGCCTCTGCCGCTGACCTTGATCGGAAAACTCACATCCTCTCCCAACGGCTGATATCGCATTCGACCCTTTGCAGGAATCGGTGCTCCATGGCCTGACAGCGGAATCCTCAAGAGCGATGTGCTTCTTAACTACAGCGAACCGGAGTTCCACGTGAAAAGATTCAATAGGGCCAGATTAGGAATCTGTGTCATCCTGCTTTTCGGTACGACCTCCGTGCTGGCGGCCCAGAGAGTGCAGGCGCCAGTCCTACACGCCAAGACCTACAATTCGCATTTTCCGAAAGCGGCGGGGCTGGGAGAATCGTACAACGGGATAGGAGAGTCGAATGACGGCACCATCTATTACGCGATCGACTCTCGTGTCTATAACATCCCAGGGCAGATTTACTCGTTGAACCCCAGAACCGGCCAGATTACGCATGTCGCGGATCTGAATACTGCAATCGGGCAGGGGAACATACACGCCGTTGCGCAAGGCAAAGTCCATGTAACTTTCATGGAGTATCACGGCAAGCTCTATTTCTCAACCCATCTTGGCTATTACAACCAATCCAGCGGCATCGAGAGAACGGCCGTTGCCCCGAATGACTACAAACCTTATCCCGGAGGCCATTTTGTTTCCTATGACCTCCGGACGAAGGAATTCCGCTCCCTGGCGATCGCTCCACATGGCGAAGGCATTATCGCCTTCAACATGGATGGGAAACGCGGCCGGCTCTATGGTCTCACCTGGCCTTCGGGCGATTTTCTGCGTTTTGATCTTGAGACTCACCAACTGAAGGACTTCGGTTCTTTCTTTGATAAGGGGGAAGCTGGCAGGATCGGCAGCACATATCGCGCAATCTGCCGCCGCATCGTTCTTGATCCCGACGACGGGAATGTCTACTGGACCACTGGTGACGGAGCTATCCACGAATATCTCTATAAAACCGATGCGGTAGGGACGGTGCCGGGTGTCAATCTTCACAAAGACTACTTTGGGCAATTTGATCCATCGAAACACAGCATGGCTTACAACTGGCGTGCAGCTGTCTGGGACCCGAATGATCATACGATTTATGGAGTCAATGGCACATCCGGTTACTTGTTTCGTTTTGATCCAACAGCCCAGACGGTCCGGGTATTGCGGAGGCTCACCTCTTTGCCGTCTCAGGCGGCCGGCATGTTTGACCAAACTCCATATGGGTATCTCGGACTAGCCCTTGATGTGCCCACTAACACCCTCTACTACCTCACGGGTTCGCCACCTCCTCCAGGGGCGGGATCGCGCGAAGGTTCCCATCTGGTTACCTATGACATTGCCACAAACAAATATATCGATCACGGAGAGATCATGCTCGACGACGGTAAGCCTGCAGGGGATGAACAGGCTATTGTTATCGGCCATGATGGAACCATTTACACGCTCACGACGATACACCGCGATGGAAAGCTTGTGATGGATCTCATTAGCTTTCATCCTTAGCGGAGGTTATAGCCGTTTAGCTCCAGCTAAAGATTTGGTTAAGGAAGGGAAAAGAATGAATTCCGTTATGCCTCTGCCCGCCGAGTGTAGCTACGGCAACGCTCGCGTTCGCATCCACGAAACCCGTCACGAAATGGGACTTGCAGCCGCGTCGGATGCAGCCGCTCTCATCAGGAAAACTGTTGAGGAGCGCGGATATGTGCGCATTATGATTGCGACAGGCAATTCGCAGTTGGATGTTGTCAACTCCCTGATCAAACAGCCTATGGTCCCATGGGGGGCCACAGAAATCTTTCACATGGATGAATACCTGGGGGTCGCGGCAGATCACTCTGCCAGCTTCCGGCGATGGATTCGCGAGCGCGT
The DNA here is from genome assembly GCA_049680085.1 of Acidobacteriaceae bacterium. Taxonomy (GTDB): domain Bacteria; phylum Acidobacteriota; class Terriglobia; order Terriglobales; family Acidobacteriaceae; genus Silvibacterium. The sequence goes on along the minus strand of JBAUHD010000521.1, from coordinate 5,368 downwards.
GGAAGAACCGCTGCATGGGGTTCGGGTGAACTACATTGAGGGCGATGCCCCTGATCCGGAGGCGGAGATTCGGCGGTACACGCAACTTCTGCAGGCAGGACCCATCGACCTCGCCTTTGTTGGATTTGGAGAAAACGGACACATTGCGTTTAACGATCCGCCTGTGGCCGACTTTCAGGACCCTTGCATGATGCGGCGCGTAACACTCGACGAGACCTGTCGGCGTCAGCAGGTTGGGGAAGGGCACTTCAGCACACTCGCGGATGTTCCCGCCGAAGCGCTGACTGTTTCCTGCAGTGGTCTGCTGCGCGCCCGCTCCTGGATTTGCTGCGTGCCGGAACAGCGCAAAGCGCAGGCTGTGTATAGAGCGCTCATGGGAGAGATCAGCACTGAATGCCCAGCATCCATTGTACGGACCCATCCGAACGCAAAGGTATATCTGGATACTGAGTCCGCGTCAGTTCTTCTTGAGAGGAAGTAGACTCAAGAACCTGGCGCACTTCCTGATATGGCTATCGGTCTTTCCGCGCGTATCCATGCGGCCGCTCAGGCGAGCGCGCGACTTTCGGCGCGCCTGCGCAATGGGGTGGCGGGTGACCTGCCGGCTTTACCTTCCTCATCGCCGGCAGAATCCTGCAGGGAATGAGCGCGGCATGATCGGCGTGGTCGTGCCGCTTTATCTTGCGGAATGTCTTCCTCCCGCGAGCCGGGGCCACGGGACAGGATGATTCCAGTGGTTTTTAACTCTCGGCATCGTGATCTCGGCGCTCGCGGAAGTCTACTTCAGCCTGCGTCCCTTCCTGCTCTCATGCGCAATCTCATTCTGCAATACGGCCACGGGAGACGTCTTTACAGGCCGGGAGATGCTCCAACTGGGCGCGCGTAAGGCATGGATTTTTCGATCTAAATACTAGATGGATCACGCTACGAGATTCTATTGGACATAGGCTAAACGCATAGCTCAAGATGCTTTCGAAGTTTGCGAAGAGGTTTCATAGGCGCGGACGTGGAGCCCTCGCTTCGCCGCCTAAAGGTTATAGCGATAGAAAAGGCGGTTCGTCGGAATGAGTTCAGTAGATCTATCCGACAAGGCCTGAACACAACAAAGCCGAGCCGGAGAGCAGGGTACCGAGAAGAAGCTACAGAACTTGTGGCCGCCATCGCGAGACTTGAATCCGGCAAATAATTCTGATGGAGCGGAGTGACGCATGAAAGAGCGATTGAAACTATTTCTCATAATTTGTTCTTTATTCCTACTTCCAGCGGGTCTGTGGGCACAGGTCGGTCAATCGAACCTGGCAGGCCTGGTGAGTGATCCGACCGGTGCCGTACTCGCCGGGGCTCAGATCCAGTTGCACAGCAGCGACGGATCAACTATTCGCTCGGTGACATCGAGAAATGATGGCACCTATGTGATCCCGACTCTGATGCCGGGACGCTATCGGCTTACGGTAAGCGCCCCAGGCTTTGAGACGCAAAAAACGCAGCCCTTCGATCTGACATCAGGCCAGACTGCGGCGATCAATTTCAGTCTGCAGGTCGCGAGCTCATCCACGCAGGTGACTGTGCGTGATGTCGCACCCGTACTCCAGACGACCTCTGAAAGTATTGGCGCAACGCTATCGTCAGCAGAAATGAACGCACTCCCCCTGCTTGGCCGCAGTTTCTTGAATGCCCTCAGCCTGGCTCCCGGCGTTGTGGCGGTGCCTCCAGCGGGCTCCACGACAAATCACAGCCCTGTCAGCCAGTCCACCATTCCATCTGTCTTTGGTCAGCGGCAGAAAGACAATAACTTTTTGTTAGACGGCGTCGAGAATCGAGATCCCAATCTGCTGGGCGTAGCGATCTATCCTCCGCCGGACGCGATCCGAGAGATGACCGTTGAGTCCGGCGTCGGCTCTTCTGCCTTTGGTCACGCCTCCGGCGCTACCATCGACGTTGTCACCAAGTCCGGCACGCCGTCGTATCACGGCACGCTCTGGGAGTACTGGCGCAACAACATTTTGGATGCGAAGGGCTATTTCACTCCCTCTGTCGGCACCTACCACTGGAACCAGTTCGGAGCTGAAGCTGGCGGTCCACTCCTCTTTCCCTGGCTGCTCCACAGAAAAAATAAGTGGTACGTTTACGGCTATTATGAGGGCGTGCGCATCACCTCGCCGGGCAACTACCTGGCCACGGTCCCCACGCCCGCAGAGGTTTCCGGAGACTTCAGCGCCGACGCTCCATCCGATATGACTCAGTGCCAAACTGAGGTTGTTCTGGATTCCGCCGGGAAACCTTTCTGCGCGCTTGTTTACAACCCGTTCGCGACGGTAGATCCTGTTACGGGAACCTATACCCGTAAGCCATTCGACGATAACAAAATTCCGTCGGGCATGATCAGCTCGTCCGCGGCAGCAATCGCTAACTACTATCCCAAGCCGAATTACTCCTTCCCGGGCCAAACAAACAATTGGATCAACCGGGCGGGCACGCACACCAATGGTAACCAGTGGGACGCACGCGTAGATCATCAGTTCGGCGAGAAGAACAGCTTCTTCGCCCGCTACACCGGCGCCAACAACCCAAATAACTCTGTGGGCCTTCCTGGAGTAAACGGACACACGACCGACAAGCTTGTCAACGCCGCGGCCAGCGACACATACGTGCCCACGAACACTCTGGTCGCGACGATTCGTTACGGCGTCACCGGCGTCAATTACTTTGTCGGTAATACGAGTCCCGCGGGACTGGCGCAGTCCAGCGGCCTTGGCGCCGTATTCCCAACCTTCCTGGGGTCGGAGATTCTTCCTCCCATCAGCTTCGACAGCTATACCGGAATTCCGGCTAGCGATACGACTATCGGGCCTGTCTTTCAGAATTCCGGCATTGTGGACCTGCAAAAGCTGGCCGGGCGTCACACCATAAGCTTTGGCGGAGCCATCGTTCATACGCACGAGGTGCAGGGAAGCCTTGCGAGCACCTCCCTTAGCTTCCTCAGAAAGCAAACAGGCGCTCTCGTCGCCTCCACTCCCGTTCTCCAGGGGACTACGGGCAATGCTTTCGCCAGCTTCCTCCTCGGGGTTCCGGATTCAGCGAACCGGCAGTTGGGAGGCGCGGTTGTCGATCAGTCGACCTACGGCTATGGGTTCTACGTCCAGGACACGTGGCGCAACGGACGTCTGACTTTGAACGGCGGCATCCGCTATGACTACAACGCCCCGCCCGTGAATGCCTACGGCCTGGGAACCTACTACTACGAAAAGGGCACGTACGTCTTCGATAAGAAAAACCCGATCACTGGCGAAGCGGCGACCATCCGGCGGGGAGGAATCACGCCCGATCGGAATAACTTTGCTCCCCGGTTCGGAGTTGCATACCAGGTGACGCCAAGGACGGTTGTCCGTTCTTCGGCGGGCATCTTCTATGACAGTTTCGGCTCCAATTACATTCAGGCTTCGCAGAGCGCAGCGGGCAACTGGCCCTTCTCTTCACCGCAGTCGATTTCAGGATTGAACGAGACAGCGGTGAACGCCCAGTTGCCGAATCCGTTCGCGAACTTCGGCGATCCTGTCGGCAGCGCAACAACGACCGGCTGCAGCCAGTGCCTGAACGTCGATCCGGCAAGCTCCCGTACTCCTTATGTATCGGAGTGGACCCTCTCCGTCCAGCGACAGATCGGTCAGTCTCTGGGTCTCGAAGTGGCCTACTTCGGCTCCAAGGGGACTAAGCTGACGGCTCAGATGATCGATAACGTCGCGCCAAACCCAAGTCCTGATCCTAACAATCGTCAGACAGCGAAGTTTCCTGAACGGGGTCCCTGGGTTCTGAACGGCTATAACGAATACAACTCGGAGTACAACGGTCTCGCAGTGCGGCTTCAGCGCCATTTCGTGAACGGGCTGAGCTATCTTGTGTCCTATACGTGGTCCAAGAACATCGACCAGGTCGACAATCTTTCCAGCGGCAACGTCTTCCTCACGGCCACGGAGAACCCGACGCGCTTCAACGGCAAGCTTAACCGAGGGCTCGCCGGGTTCGACATAACTCATATTCTTTCGATGGCGGGCGTCTGGGATATCCCCGGCCGCACCCGCTATCACCTCGTCAATGGCATTGTCTCCGGCTGGGAACTCTCTGACATCCTGAGCCTCCACAGCGGCCTGCCGTTTTCCGTCTACATCTCGGGTGATAACGAAAACGTCGGCACGCTCTATGGACGCCAATCGCAATTTCCGAATCAGGTGGCCAGTTCGCACATTGCTCACCGGACCCCGGCGCAATGGTTCAATACGGCTGCATTCGCAGTGCCGGCGTATGGAACGCGGGGCAACGTCGTACGCAACCCGGCGGAGCTGAAGTACGGCGGGCTGGTCAATGACGATATGACGCTTGGCAAGACCTGGAACCTCCATGGCGAGAACACCAAGTTCGAGCTGCGCGGTGAGTTCTTCAACCTCTTCAATCACCCTGACTTCGGGTCCCCAGGTCAGACAGTGGGATCGTCCAACTTCGGGGTGGTCTCCAGCACTATTTACAGCTACGGCAGAACAATCCAGTTGGCCGGCAAGATCCACTTCTAACCTCCACTTTGCGGCGGCATCGGCCGATGCCGCTGCATTTTTGTAGTTCCACGGCACGGACCTTGTCCTTAATCGCTTCGCGCCGCACTCGCACGCTGGTGTTGGATCTGCTTTCACGTCGCTGCTCAAAGACGCAAGGTCTAATTGGAGTCGTAATCCAGCTCGCGATTCAACGAGCGCGTTGCTCTGGATCACAGATACTTCTTCTGAAGCCCGGCTTTAGCCTTTCGCCAGAGTAATGCTGTATTCGTCGCGCTCTCTCTTATCCTCGCAGGAAGAATTTATGGAAGCTCTACACATTCCTAAGTGGTCCGCATCGCTCGGGATCTTTCTTATCGCAGCAGTTTGCGGCATCGCCAGTGCCCAGGGCCATAGGGCGCGCCCTCGTGCAGGCGATCGCACGCCGGCTGTTACCAGTGATGCACGGGTGGAAAAGCTGCTTTCTGAGATGACTCTCGCCGAGAAAATTGCTGTGATTCACGGCGATAAAGATCCACCAGAGGAATCACAAGGTCAGGCTGGCTACAAGGCGGGAAATTCGAAATTGGGTATCCCGTGGCTGCGCCTGGCGGACGGACCCCCGGGCGTGCTGACGCGGCATCCGTCTACTGCGCCGACAAGCACGATGGGCCTCGGTGCGACCTTCAGTGTAGAGGACGCGCGTTTGAACGGAGTCGTTATTGGCCGCGACGCCGCAGCCTTGGGGATCAATGTAAGCCTGCAGCCGTTCATTAATATCATGCGCGATCCCGTCTGGTCGCGCGCATATAACCAGTTTGGGGAAGACCCACTTCTTGTTGGAG
>JBAUHD010000520.1:0-1897 GCA_049680085.1 Acidobacteriaceae bacterium | reverse complement strand
ACCTTCGACCGGCTGACGGATGTGTACCACTCCGGCACGCGACACGAGGACGACCAACCGACGCATCTCGTGGTGCGCGACTTGAACCTCTGCGTCACGCGCTGCCTCAAGGAGTTCGGAAACCCCTGCCAGTACTACTGCCCCGCTGCGGTTTACGAGATTGTGGACGATACGAGTCCGACCGCCGCGCCCACCGGCAAAAAGCTCCAGATCAACTTCACCAACTGCGTGCATTGCAAGACCTGCGATATTCAGGATCCGTACCAGATTGTGGATTGGGTTCCGCCCGAAGGCGGCGGCGGGCCGAACTACGACGGAATGTGAGAGGCAGGGCTCAGGGCTCAGAAAACCCGTGCCCTCTTCCGCCCGATGTCATTCTGAAATCCCGTCTCCCCGCCGATGTCATTCTGAACGAAGTGAAGAATCTGCGGTTTGCTTCGGTCGCCACAAGCCTCGATGTTACCCTCGAAGGCTGTCTTTCCACCACCAAGTAGAGAAAATCCTTGGTAGCTCCGCAAGAGTGCGCTAAACTCGGCGCGATGATTCAGCGGATATTTTCTTTTTCCCTTATTTTGGCGATGGCCTCAGCGCCGGGATTCGCGCAGAACTCCAGCAAAACGGCGGCTCCGTCCGGCGCTGCGGCAGTCGCGGCGGCTGCTTCCGTTCCGGCGATTCCGAAAAACCCGAAAGACTTGATGCTGCTTGCGCGTAGCCTCAACGGGCTGGCGAGCATGGGCAGCCATCCGTGGCACGTCAAAGCAGACTTTCAGACATTTAATCCTGACGGGAAGCCGAAGGAAAACGGCACATTCGAGGAGTGGTGGGCCGGGACTGACATGTACAAAATCAGCTATACCGGGAAGAGCTTCAATCATGTGAAGTACCGGAATGGGGACAAGGTGGCAGTTACGGGTGACCTGGGAGGCCCGTCGTTTCAGGAGTCCATGGCGGAGCCCTATCTGATGCATCCGTTGCCGGGGGAGAAAGCGATTGAAGATTCCTATTACGCTCAAGTGAAGCAGAAAATGGGCCCCGTCACTCTGGAATGCATACGTCCGACCGCAAAGTCCATCCCCGGTAATCCAGCAAATCAGCCGGGCGGCCTATATCAGTTGCCAGTTCCAACAACCTGCTTCGCGCCGGGCACCCCAATCATAAGACTGGAAATCTCCGGTCACCTGCTTACCATTTTCAATGATGTGGCACAGGCCGGCGGTCATTATTTCGCCAGAGATATTTCAGTTGAAAATGTAAATCAGCCGATTGTGAACATAAAGATTACCGAGCTTGAGTTCCCTCCGAAGATCGAGGACGCGGAAGTTTTGGCTCCGGCATCGGCGGTTGCCAGTCCGGTATCGAGGGTCAAGGCCAGTGTTATGGCTGGCAACCGGATTGGAGGAAAGGATCCCACCTATCCGTGGATTGCAAAAAGTCAGCGAGTGGAAGGAATGGTAATGCTGGCCGCGGTAATTACGAAGGCTGGGGATATCGGCAATCTTCAACTCATCAGCGGACCCAAGGCGCTGCGGCAATCCGCTTTGGATGCGGTGAAGACGTGGAAGTACAAACCCTATACGTTAAACGGCCAGCCGGTGACGGTGGAAACCACGATCAACGTGATCTACACAATGGGGGGCTGATCGAAGCAGGGGCAGTTGTCCCCCACTCAAGCCAAAAGCGGGCTTGAGTGGGCCACCTTCCCTGTTAGATTGCTCCTGTGATGCGAAACGCGGAGCCATATTTGCTGGGCGGCTCGCCTTCTACCCAGATGGTCAGGCCTTGGTTGTTTTGCTCGAAGCGGAGCTTGCGGTCGCTTCCTAACAGTTCCACGTTCTCGATTTTTCCTACCCGCAGCGCGGTGTTCTGCGCGAGCGAGCGGATGGTGATCTTGTAATCC
>JBAUHD010000519.1:0-1542 GCA_049680085.1 Acidobacteriaceae bacterium | reverse complement strand
GACTACAGGATCGTGGCGAAGTTTCTGGGGCGTCTGTGGGAGGCGGAGATTGACCACTCGCCGCTGGACGTGGTGGCGTGGCACGGGAACTATGTTCCTTATAAATATGACCTGGCGCAGTTCAACTGCATCAACTCGGTGAGCTTTGACCATCCCGACCCCTCGATCTATACGGTGTTGACCGCGCCCTCGGCCGTAGCGGGAACGGCGAATGTGGACTTCGCGATTTTTCCGCCGCGCTGGATGGTGGCCGAGCATACGTTCCGGCCTCCGTGGTTTCATCGCAACATGATGAACGAGTTCATGGGGCTGGTGTTCGGCCAATATGACGCCAAGGCGGAGGGGTTTGTTCCCGGCGGCGCGAGCCTGCACAACTGCATGGCCGGGCATGGACCGGACGCCGAAACCTGGGAGCGGGCGAGCCAGGCGGAACCGAAGCCGGTGTATCTGAAGGACACGCTGGCCTTCATGTTTGAGACGGGACTGGCGGTGCGTCCCACGAAGTTCGCGCTGGAGTCGAAGATTCGGCAACACGAGTATTACGAATGCTGGCAGGGGCTGAAGAACAACTTCAGGTCGGCGCGGCAATGACAGCGGGACGCGCATTGATGGAGGGCCTGGTGGACTACGCCGGGCTATTTCCTCCGGCGGGTCTGGAGATGCTGGAGGCGGTCCGGCGATATCGGGAGTATCTGGCCGGCGAGGACCGATGGGCGCTGGGGCGATTTGTGGTTCCGGCGGCGCGGCTGGCGGAGTTTGAGTCGGCGTTTGAGGAAGTCTGCTGCGGCGAGCGCGAACCGGTGTGGGCGCTCAGCGTCTTGGGGACGGGCGATTTGAGCGGCTTGGCGCGGGGCGCGGTTTCGGTGGAGTCGGTGGAGTTGAAGGCGGGTTCCGTGACCGAGGCGGAGCGGGAGCTTGCGGAGTGCGGCGGGGAGGTTCCGGTGTATGTGGAATTTGATCCGGGGCGCGCATCGGCCATGTTGCCCGCGCTGGCGCACGCGGGGGCACGGGCGAAGATTCGGACCGGAGGAGTCGCGTCGGAGGCGTTTCCTTCCCTGGAGACGGTGGCGGGTTTTCTGCTGGCGTGCGCGCGGGCGCGGGTGCCGTTCAAGGCGACGGCGGGGCTGCATCACGCGGTCCGGGGCGACTACAAGCTGACGTATGAGGCCCAAAGCGCACGGGCCACAATGCACGGGTTCGCGAATGTGTTTCTGGCGGCGGTGCTGGCATGGTGCGGCGCGGAGAGGCGGACGGTGATGGAGACGCTGGGCGCGACGGAATTTCAGTTTGGCGCGGAGAACGTGCGGTGGCTGGGGTTTGAGTTGAGCGCAGAGGAGATTGCGGCGGCCCGGCGGGGGTTTGCCGTGAGCTATGGGTCATGTTCCTTTGAGGAGCCGATAGCGGAAGCGAAGGCGCTGGGATGGGTGTGATGCACAGTTGGGTCGCGGGCGCGGATGGGTCGGATTTTCCCTTGGAGAATTTGCCTCTGGGGGTGTTTCGGCGGGCGGACGGCGCGGCGTGCGTTGGCTCGGCGATTGGGGA
>JBAUHD010000518.1:0-8476 GCA_049680085.1 Acidobacteriaceae bacterium | reverse complement strand
GCAATGCGCTGAGCGAAAAGGCTCCGGCCTTTCTGGTGCACGCCGAGCTTGGCGACCTGCTGAAGAAGCAGGGCGATGAGGAAGCCGCCGGGCGGGAGTTTGCGGCGGCGCGGGCGCTGAGCGCGAGCTTCGATGAAGCCGCGGCCATCAACACCGGAGACTAGGGGCCTGCGAACACGATTTAGGACGGGAATGCGCTTGAGGAAACAGGTCTGGTACTGGCTGGCGATGGGAGCGTGCGCGCTGCTTGGGGCTTCGAGCGCGGCGGCGCAGATATCGCTGGCCTCGACCGTGGACCTGGCGCTGCAAAACAGCCCGAAGGTGCGGATGGGCGAGGCGGACGTGAAGCGCGCCGATGCCGGATTGTCGGAAATCAGGGATGCGTGGGTTCCGAATTTCGTTGTCGGTTCGGGGGTGGGGTATACCTACGGATTTCCGGTGGGGCAGCCCTCGATTTTCAACGTGTCCTCGCAGTCGCTGTTGTTCTCGTTTTCCCAGCCGAGCTATGTTCGCGCCGCCCGCGCCGCTCTGAAATCGGCGCAGTTGAGCCTGAAGGACACCCAGGATCAGGTAACCCTGGACTGCGCGATGGCCTACATTCAGCTTGACACGGATACCCGCGAGCTTTCAGCGCTGGATGAGGAGAAGGCCGCGGCGGAGCGGCTGGTGAGCATTGAGCATCAGCGGCTGATTGCCGGGGTTGCCAGCCGCATGGACGAAACGAAGGCCCGGATTACCTCGGCGCAGGTAGACCTGAAGCATCTGCATTTGGAAGACGACGTGGCCGCGCAGCGCCAGAAGCTGGCGCATTGGACGGGCCTGCCGGCCTCCAGCTTCATTCCCCAGAGCAAGAGCATTCCGCCCGCACCGGAATTGAGCGGCGACAGCGCCCTGAACGACGAGGCGCTGATTGGGAATGCGGGGATTCAGGCGGCGCTGGCGAATGCGAAGTCAAAGCGGGAGCTTTCCTCTGGCGACGCGAAGCAGAATTATCGCCCGCAATTCGGCTTTGGGATAGAGTACAACCGCTATGCCGAATTCAATAATTATCAGGAATATTACAAGCGTTTCCAGCACAACAATTTTGATTTAGGCGTGCAGATCACGTTTCCGCTCTTTGACGCGGGGCGGAGGGCCAAGGCGCGGGAGTCCGCCGCCGCGGCGGTGCATGCCGGCGCACAGGCCGACCAGGCGAAGAACCAGGCCAGCGAGCAGGTCGAGACCCTGCAACACAACCTGCTGGAACTGAAAGCCCAGCAGCGCTTTGCCGAGTTGCAGAGCCAGCTTGCGCAGGAGCAGCTTGAGACCGTGCAGTCGGAATTGAAGAACGGAAGCGGCTTGCCAAATGCCGCGCCCGTGTCGCCCAGAGACGAGGAACTGGCAAAAATTCAGGCGGAGGAGCGCTATCAGGACGCGCTCAATGCCGGGCTTTCGCTGAAGCGCGCGCAGTTGAGCCTGCTGCGGGCCGTTGGTTCAATCGAGAGTTGGGCTCACTTGCCGGCGCAGTGACAAAAGCCCCCACCCCCGCCCCGTCCTTTCCACGCTTATGAATGATAAAATCAGGTGAATACGCCATGCCGCTGAAGACACTGTTTCTAAACCCACCTTCGTTTGAGAATTTTGACGGCGGCGCAAGTTCGCGCTGGCCGGCGACGCGCGAGATTGAGTCGTACTGGTACCCGGTATGGCTGGCCTATCCGGCGGGAATGCTGGAGGGCTCGCGGCTGCTGGACGCGCCCCCGCACCACGTTTCCTCCGACCAGACGATTGAGATTGCCAAAGGGTATGAGTTCCTGGTGCTGTTCACCAGCACCATCGGCTGGGCCGGAGATCATAAGCTGGCCGAGGCGATCAAGCGCGGCAACCCTTCGATCCGGATCGCCTTTGTCGGGCCTCCGGTCACGACTTCGCCCGATCGCGCGCTGAATGAGTGCGCGGCCATCGACTTTGTGTGCCGCCGCGAGTTTGACTTTTCGGTGCTTGAATTCGCCAAGGGCCGTCCGCTCGACGAGATTCTCGGCATCAGCTATCGCCGGGACGGCAAGGTGGTCCACAACCCCGACCGTCCGCAGATTGAAGACCTGGACGCGCTGCCGTGGGTCACGGACATCTATGCCCGCGACATGGACGTGACCAAGTACAACGTTCCGTTCCTGCTGCATCCTTATGTATCGCTCTACTCGACGCGCGGCTGCCCGGCGCAATGCACCTTCTGCCTGTGGCCGCAGACGCTGAGCGGGCACGCCTGGCGCAAGCGCTCCAGCGACGATGTGGCTGCGGAAATGGCGCACGCCAAGAAGCTTTTCCCGCACGTGAAAGAATTTTTCTTCGACGACGACACGTTCAATATCCAGAAGGCGCGGACCATTGAGCTTTGCTCGAAGCTGAAGCCGCTGGGCCTTACCTGGTCCTGCACGTCGCGCGTGACCACGGACCGCGAAACGCTGAAGGCCATGCGCGAAGCCGGCTGCCGGCTGCTGATTGTGGGCTTCGAGTCGGGCGACGCGCAGATCCTCAAGAACATCAAGAAGGGCGCGACGGTTGAGCGCGCGCGCGATTTTGTCCGCGACTGCCACGACCTGGGGCTGACCATCCACGGAGACTTTATTCTCGGCCTGCCGGGCGAGACGAAAGAGTCGATCCGCAAAACCATTAATTTTGCCAAGACTCTGGATGTGGAGACCATTCAGGTTTCTATCGCGCACGCCTATCCGGGGACCGAGTTTTACGAATACGCGCGCGAGAATGGCTTCATCACCAACGACGGCGCCATGGCTGACGACGGCGGCCACCAGATCGCCCATGTCGAATATCCCGGACTCCCCAAAGAGTATGTCCTCGAAATGGTGCATCGTTTCTACGATGAATACTATTTCCGCCCCAAGGCGGCATGGCGCGTCGTCTGGAAAGCCTTTGTTAACCGCGACCTGAAGCGGCTTTATGTGGAGTCGAGGTCGTTTTTGAAGCTGCGCGCGCAGCGGAACCGGGTGGTGAAGCAGGCAAAATCGAAGCGCGGAGACGATGGCCCGCGGGAAGAGTCGGGCGCGCCGGCGAAAGTTGAAATATAAGCTTCTGTTCGCGAAGCGGCACGGCCAGCAGTTTTGCCGGCCGTTTTGCTGTAGCGCGCCGAAACCGCAAATCGCGGCGCGGGGGATGCGACTTCGATGACCAAATCCACCATGACGCCGCGGCGATGGATGATTCTGGGCATCGTCGCGGTGACCGCTCCGCTGGGCGACACGCTGCTGAGTTTTGGAATGGGCGAGGTGGGCCCGGTTTCGCTGCATCATCTCTCCACGCTCTTTTACGCCTTCAAGATCCCGGAGGTATTGATCGGGATCGTGTTGCTGATCGGATTTTTTTCCTCCTATCTCGCTTCCCTTTCCTGGGCCGATTTGACGTTTGTGCTGCCCGCGACTTCGATTGGCAACGTAATCGTCGCGCTGCTGGCGCGCTTCTGGAAGCACGAGCACATCTCGCCAATGCGCTGGGTTGGCATTATTCTGATCACCGCCGCGGTTGGGTTCATCGCGCGGGGCCCGTCGTATACGGAGATGCCCAAGCCGCATGAGGCGCTGGAGGCGTCGGCGCAATGATCGTCCGCTATCCTCATCACGCATGGGCTGAGACGGCGATGATCGCCTCCATCGTAGTTTCGGCGACCTTCGGCGACGTATTGATCGCCTCCGCCATGCGGACCATTGGCGACCTCGACGATATCCGGGCCGAGCGAGGGCTGGGCGGCGCGATTGTGGCGGTGCTGGCCAGCCCGCGATTCCTCTTCGGCGTCGGCTTCCTGACCGTCAGCTTCTTTTCGCTGCTCTATGCGCTTAGCCGTGCGAACCTGAGCCTGATCGCTCCCGCCTCGGCTTCGCTCACCTTTGTGACCAACGCGGTCGCGGCGAAATACTTTCTCCGCGAGAATGTGGACCGCCGCCGCTGGATTGCCGCTGCCCTGGTGTGCGCGGGAGTCGCTTTCATGACCCTATAGTCTTCCGCGACCAGCCGGAAACATCGCTTCGCGCCGAGGCGTATGATGTTGCCCGTGCAGCCGCGAGGGCGAGATGAATCGAAAAATAGCTTTGAAGATCGCATTGGGGATCGTAGGAGTATTTTTTATCGTTTTGATCTATCCCCTGGTTACGTCTATGCGAAAGGAACCGGCTCTGTCGATGATGCTGAGCCTTTACGTCACGCTGGGAGTATTTCTGCTGCTAGCCATCCGAAACCCGCTGGCGAACAGCAAATTGATCGCCTTTACGGCATGGTCGAGTTTCGCCCATGCCGCGGTGATGGGCTTTCAGGCATGGCGCGGCATGGTTGACCGAGTTGAACTGATTGGCGTGGCTATTTTTATCGTCATCGGCATAGTTTTGCTTGCGCTGAGGCCGGCAAAACAACCGGCGAGCAGCGCCGTCGAAATACCTGCTGCGCGTTAGAAGCCTCCCACCAGCTTGACCCGGCTTTCGATAGAATCGAATTGATGCATTTTCGCGCCAGTTTTCTGCTAGTGGTTGCGTTTCTTCTGCCCTTCCTGGGCCACGCTCAGGCGACGGCCAGCGCTCCGCACCTCTCTGTGCGGATGGTGGTGCCGCCGGCGCAGATTTATCCAGGACAAACCTTCACCGCTGGACTTTACTTCAAACTGGCTCCCGGCTGGCATGTGTATTGGATCAACGCGGGCGATTCGGGCGAGCCGCCTGTCATTCACTGGACTTTGCCCGCGGGTGTCACGGCGGGCGCGATGCAGTTCCCCGCCCCCAAGCGGCTTCCGCTACGACCGTTGATGGACTTCGGATACGAGAACGAGGTTTTGTTCCCAATTCCCATGCGCGTGGCGGCGGACTACAAGCCCGCTGGCGCGAACGCAACGCTGGGCGGAAACGTGATCTGGCTGGTTTGCCGCGAGGTGTGCATTCCCGGCAAGGCGACGCTTTCGGTGGAACGGCCCGCACTGTCCACCCCGCCTTCGTCACTGTCGATGGTGGCGGCGGATCAGCAGCTTGTCCAGCGCTTCCAGGACACGCTGCCGCAGCCGCTGCCCTCGGCAGACGCGGCGAAATTCCAAACGACGGCCCAGGGCTTTACCCTCACGGTGAAAACGGGACGCCGCGAGCATTCCGCGGAATTTTTTCCGTTTGACCAGAACGTGCTGGCGAATGCCGCTCCGCAGCCGGTCCAGTTTCTCGGCAATGGCTTGCGGATTTCGCTGACTAAAGATGAATATCTCACCAAAACGCCGCAGCAATTGCACGGACTGCTGGTGCTGGGCAGCGGGCGCGCGTATGACCTACACGCCGCACCTGGAACGCTGGCGCTGGCCGCGGGCTTTCCGCCACTGGGCAAGCTGCTGAGTCTTGTACTGCTCGCCTTCGCCGGCGGAATCATTCTGAATCTGATGCCCTGCGTTTTTCCAGTGCTGTTTTTGAAGGGGCTGGCGCTGGTGCAGTCCTCCACCGAGGAGCGGCGCAAGCTTCGGATGCACGGCATTGTCTACACGGTTGGAATCCTCGTTTGCTTCTGGATCATTGTGGGAGTGCTGCTGGCTCTTCGCGGCGCGGGGCAGAATCTTGGCTGGGGATTTCAGTTTCAGTCGCCGATCTTTCTTGTGGTGCTCGCACTGCTGCTGTTTTTTCTGGGGCTGTCTCTGGCCGGGCAGTTTGAAATTGGCCTCAACATCACGCGCGCGGGCTCCGGGCTCGCGGCGAAGCAGGGCTACGCGGGCAGCTTCTTTACCGGAGTGCTGGCCGTTGTTGTGGCCACTCCCTGCACGGCTCCGCTGATGGGCGCGGCCATTGGCTACGCGCTGGCCGCCTCCGCCGCCGTCAGCATTCTCGTGTTCACCGGAGTGGCACTTGGACTGGCGTTTCCCTACCTGCTGCTGGCGTTCAATCCAGGCTGGACGCGGCTGCTGCCCCGCCCCGGCGCGTGGATGGAAGTGCTGAAGCAGGCGGTCTCGATTCCGCTGTTCGGAACCGTAATCTGGCTGGTGTGGGTCTTCAACCAGACGGCCTCCGCAGGTTCGCTGGTGTTTCTGCTCACGGGATTTCTGCTGCTCGCCATTGCGGGCTGGATTCTGGGACGCTGGCCCGCCAAGGCCCCGGCCACTTTGGCCGCCGCGCTGGTGCTGGCGTGCGCGGTGGCCATTCCTGTGTGGTCGGTGCAAGCCTTCGGGCCCGCGCCCGCCACTGAAACCAGCAACAAGACGGAATGGCAACCCTTTACGCCGCAGCTTGTGGCGAATTATCGCGCGCAGGGCAAGCCCGTTTTTGTGGACTTCACGGCCAGCTGGTGCCTGAGCTGCCAGGTGAATGAGCGCGTGGTGCTGGACCGCGCCGATGTGCAGAAGCGGCTGAAGTCGAGCGGCGTGGAGCTGGTGCGCGCCGACTGGACGCGGCACGACGCGACCATTGCCAACGCGCTGGCCGCGCTCGGACGCGACGGCGTGCCGACGTACGCGCTTTACTCCGCCGACCCGAATGCGCCGCCAAAACTGCTGCCCGAAGTCCTGACACCGGGAATTGTTTTTCGCGCGCTCGATCAGATCGAAGCAGAGCGGAAAGCCCCGGTCAATGCCGACGCCAAAACTCTCGTGATTCCATCAGGGGCCTGAATCCTGCTAGCCTAAGAGCATGAAGTTTGGCGTCCTCGTCTTTCCTGGCTCGAACTGCGATCACGACACCTACCACGTCATCGCCGAGCGGGCGCATCAGCCCGTGACCTTGCTCTGGCACGACTCCTCCGATCTTCAGGGCTGCGACGCGATTCTTATTCCCGGAGGCTTCGCGTATGGCGATTACCTGCGCACCGGGGCCATTGCCCATTTCTCGCCCGTCATGCAGTCGGTCAAGAAGTTTGCCGCCGAGGGCGGACCGGTGCTGGGCATCTGCAACGGGTTTCAGATTCTGTGCGAGTCCGGCCTGCTGCCCGGCGCGCTGCTTCGCAATGCGGGACTGAAGTACATCTGCAAGCAGGTGCATCTGCGCACGGAGACGACCGATTCGCCTTTCACGTACAAGCTGAAAAAAGGCGAGGTTCTCAAGATTCCCATCGGCCACATGGAAGGCAATTACTTCTGCGACTCGGCCACGCTCGACGCGCTGCGCGGCCAAGACCGCGTCGCCTTTCGCTACTCCACGCCGGAGGGCGCGATCACCGCCGAGGCCAACCCCAATGGCTCGCTCGACAACATCGCCGGAATCCTGAGCGAGGGCCGCAATGTGCTGGGCATGATGCCGCATCCGGACCGCTCCAGCGAGGCGCTGCTGGGTTCGGCGGACGGATGGAAAATTTTTGCGTCGCTGGTTGAGACACTGGCCACGGCGCGATAAGCTCGCGAATGATCGATATTCATCATCACCTGCTCTTCGGGCTGGACGACGGCGCCAAGGACCTTGAGACTTCGGTCGCCATGGCGCAGATGGCCGTCGCGGACGGCATTACGCATATCGTTTGCACGCCGCACGCCAACTCGCATTACAGGTTCGATCCCACCGTAAATGAACAGAAGCTGCAGCTGTTGCGCGCCCGGCTTGACGGCAGTCTGACGCTGGGGCTGGGCTGCGATTTTCACCTGTCGTTTGATAACATCGACGACGCGCTGAAGCACCCGCGCAAGTACACCCTCAACCAGAAAAATTATCTCCTAGTTGAGTTTGCCGACCTCTCCATTCCCCAGCAGATGACGCAAGTGTTTTACCAATTTCTGGCCTCCGGAGTGCAGCCAATCATCACGCATCCCGAGCGCAACCCTACGATTCAAAAAACTCCGCGGCGTCTGGATGAATGGATTGCCGGCGGATGCCTGGTGCAGATCACGGCCTCGTCGCTCACCGGGCGATTTGGGCAAAACGCGCAGTCGTTTTCGGGCAAGCTGCTTCAGCAGAACAAGGTCCACTTTCTGGCGACGGACGCGCACAACCTTGAATCGCGCCTGCCCCGGATGAAAGAGGCGTTTGACCTTGTAGCCAGACAATACGGGCAAGAAACAGCGGAGCGGCTGTGCGTTACAAATCCGAAGGCCGCATTTTTTGGCGCGGAGTTCCCCGTTCAGCCGGCTGTAGATGACAGGCCCCTGCCGCGCAAGCCGGGCTTGTGGAGCCGGCTGCGCGGGCGGTCCTGACGGGTCTATGGATAAGTCGCCAGCCTGGGCGTGACACGAGGATGCAGTGAGGTGGCTCCGCCCTTGTTGTTGACGACGTTGAGAATCGCTCCGTGATTGGCCAGGGCGACGGTAATGATGTGGTGGAATCTCACGCCCCGACGCTTCGGTACTTCGATCGCGCGCGTCAGCACAACATCGGGATAGGTGAAAACGCTATAGATTCCCAGACCCCATGCCTCATGGCGGGTCACGCCGTCCGCGACTTTGTACGAGGCCCACCCATCCGTGCCCGGCGCGCTGCTGTAGGCGGCCTGGTTGGGCGGGTCGTAGGGAATTTCCGACTGGTAGAAATAAGTCCGTCCGCCGTTGCCG
>JBAUHD010000517.1:0-9310 GCA_049680085.1 Acidobacteriaceae bacterium | reverse complement strand
ATACGCGCCAGCCGGAACAGTGGCAGCGGATTATGCGGTCCACCATTGCGCTGAACGGGTCGTACTTCAACACGCAGCGAATGCTGGAGCAGTATGTGCTGAATGCGTACTTTCCGGAGAACGCGGTCCAGGGTGTGGGTGTCGCTCCGGAGCCGGCGGCGGTTTAGGTATGCTGGTGGAGCGGGTCGCCACAAAAGCGGGTAGCTTAAAGCGTTCAGCCTCTTAGCTGCTGCTTTGGCGCTTGGTCGCTGCCCGGTTCATAGCCACCCGGTTTTCAGCCATCCGCTTTTCAGCTACCCGCTTTCCAGCCACCTCTTTATAATCCCGATCAAAGGCTTATGCGTGAGGAGTCGGCGATGAGTCCTCCTGCTTCCGCGGCGGCAGGCGTTGCGATGCGCCCGCTGTGCGTGGATCTGGACGGGACGTTGGTGAAGAGCGATACGCTGGTCGATTCGCTGCTGCTGCTGGCACGGGGGCAGCCGCTGGAGGCGGCGCGCGCTCCGCTGTGGCTACGCGGGGGCAAGGCTGCGTTCAAGGCGCGCGTGGCTGCGCGGGTGACTCTGGATGTGGAGCATCTGCCGTGGAATCGCGAGGTGCTGAAGTATCTTGCCGGGCAGCGGGCGGCGGGGCGCAGACTCTATCTTGTGACGGGCGCCGATGCCAGCGTGGCGCAGCGGGTGGCCGATCATCTGGGATTGTTTGACGGCGTGCTGGCCAGCGATGGCGCGACGAATCGCACTGGGAAGCATAAGCTGGCGGGCCTGCGGGAGCGGTTCGCGGACGGGTTTGACTATATCGGGAATGCGAGGCCGGATGGGGCGGTTCTGGCCGGGTGCGGCGAGGCGATGGTGGCCAATCCGACGCGCTCGCTGCGGGCGATGATCCGGTCGGGGCGGATTCCGGTGAGCCGGAGATTTGAGGACCGGGCGGGCGGGGTGCGGTCGTTTTTGCGGGCGATCCGGCTGCACCAGTGGGCGAAGAACGTTCTGATTTTTGTGCCGTTGCTGCTGGCGCACGTGTTTCGGATCACGGAATTTTTGAATGCGACCTTGGCCTTCGCATGCTTCAGCCTGTGTGCTTCGGCGACATATGTCATCAACGATCTGCTGGACATTGAATCTGACCGACGCCATGCGAAGAAGCGGCTGCGTCCGTTCGCGGCCGGAGATCTTTCGGCTGGGACGGGCATTGCCATTGTCGTGATTTTTCTGGCGGCGGGGTTTGCGGGAGCGGTGTTTCTGCCCCGCGGATACATGCTCTGGCTGGCGGCTTACGTCGTGACCACTTTGGCCTATTCGCTGCGTCTGAAACAGGTGGTGCTGGTGGACGTGCTGATCCTCTCCGGGCTTTACACGCTGCGGCTGCTTGCGGGCGCGGCGGCGGTGGAGGTGAGGATTTCGCACTGGTTCGCGGCGTTCGCGATCTTTCTGTTTCTGTCGCTGGCGATTGTGAAGCGCTTCAGCGAATTGCAGAATGTGCGGGCGCAGGGCGGGCTGCTGGCGAACGGGCGCGGGTATCTGCTGACCGACATTGAGCAGTTGCGCAGTTTTGGCACGGTGTGCGGGCTAGCCTCTGTCGTAATTTTCGCGCTCTATATCAGCGGCGGGGATGTGGAGGGGCTCTACGGGCATCCGGCGCGGATGTGGCTGATTGTTCCGCTGTTGATCTGGTGGATTTTTCGGGTTTGGCTGCTGGCTTCGCGGGGAGAGATGAACGAGGATCCGGTGATTTTCGCCTTGACGGACCGCATGAGCCTGCTGATTGGCCTGTGCATTGCGATTGTGGCGATGCTGGCCGTTTAGAGCGGATTCCAGCATTGGTGTATCCGCGGACGAAGGTGCAGGTCCCTCCACTTCGCTCACTGCGTTCGCTTCAGTCGGGATGACAAGGATTTAGCCGCTACACCAACCCTGAAGCCGTTTAAGCTGGAAGAGAACGAGGACGATTTGAATGCCGCAGAAATCCGCCCGCCCCGCGTTTGAGAGCTGGGGGCGCTATCCAAAACTGGACGCGAAGGTTGTTCCGCTGAACTGGGCCTGCGACTTTCCGCTGCGGCCGCCGCCGGCGACGCGGATGCTGCCGGTGGGCGCGGGCCGGAGCTATGGCGACGTGTGCCTGCTGGCGCACGGCACGCTGCTGCGCACGCGCGGTCCGGGGCTTTCCGGCGGAATGGACCGGCTGCTCGATTTTGACCCGGCGACGGGGATCCTGTGCTGCGAGGCGGGAACCACGCTGGGCGAGATTCTGGATTTCGCGGTACCACGCGGATTTTTTCTACCGGTGGTTCCGGGGACCAAATACGTAACCATCGGCGGAGCCATTGCGAACGATATTCACGGCAAGAACCATCATGTGGCCGGAACCTTCGGGCGGCACGTCCCGCGTTTTGAGCTGGCGCGGTCGGACGGCCGGCAACTGATCTGCTCGGCGGCGCAGAACGCGGACTTGTATGCGGCCACCATTGGCGGGATGGGGTTGACGGGGCTGATTGCGTGGGCGGAGGTGAAGCTGCGGCCCATTGTTTCGCGGCGCATTCAGTACATGGGCATCAAGTTTTCCGGCATCGACGAGTTTGTGGCGCTTTCGGCACGGAACGCGAAGAGTGAGTACACGGTCTCCTGGATTGACTGCGTGGGAACTGGAAACAACTTTGCGCGCGGCATCTTTATGGCCGGCGAACACGCCACCGCCGCCGGATCGCTGAAGCGCAGCAAGCCGTCGAAGCTCGTGCTGCCGTTGGACTTGCCGGGATTCGCGCTGAACCGGCATACCGTGGGGCTCTTCAACACGCTCTACTACAACAAGCAGCGCGGCAAAATCAAAAGCGGGTTGGTGGATTACGAACCGTTCTTTTTTCCGCTGGACCGGCTCGGCCACTGGAACCGGATGTATGGGAAGAGCGGGCTGTTGCAGTTCCAGTGTGTGCTGCCGTGGGAGGAGGACCATCGTGGGCTGGTGGCGATTCTGAAGTCGATTACGAAGTCGGGGCTGGCGTCATTCCTGGCGGTGCTGAAGGTGTTTGGCGATGCGCCGTCGCCGGGGATGATGTCGTTTCCCAAGCCCGGAATTACGCTGGCGCTGGACTTTCCTATCCGGCACGAGGCGACGTTTGACCTGCTGGAGCGGCTGGCGGCCATCACGCTCGAACATAAGGGGCGAATGTATCCAGCCAAGGATGCGACCATGACGGCGGCACAGTTCCAGGCGTTTTATCCGCAGTGGAAGAAGTTTGCGGCCTATATCGACCCGGCGTTTGACTCGGCCTTCTGGCAGCGGGTGACGGCCTGATGGCAGCGCGGAAATCTCCCTCGACGGTGCTGGCGCTGGGCGCGACTTCGGCCATTGCCGAGGCCACGCTGCGGCTGCTGGCCGAGCGCGGCGCGCGCTTTTATCTGGTGGGCCGCAACCAGGACAAGCTGCACGCCATGGCCGCCGACCTGCACACGCGGGGCGCTTCGGGCGTAGCCACTCACGCCATGGACCTGGACGATACGGCCGCGCATGGAGCGATGCTGATTGCGGCGGCGCAGTCGCTGGGGACCATTGACCTGGCCCTGCTGGCGCACGGCGTGCTGGGCGACCAGCAGGAAGCGGAGGCGAGCTACGCGGCGGCGGAAGCGGTTTTGCGAACGAATTTTCTTTCCGCCGTGTCGCTGATCACCTGGCTGGCGAATTATTTCGAGACCATGAAGCAGGGGACGCTGGCGGTGATTTCGTCGGTGGCCGGCGATCGCGGGCGCAAGAGCAATTACGTCTATGGCGCGTCGAAGGGTGCGCTGACCATTTTTCTGGATGGGGTGCGGAACCGGATTGACCGCGCGGGCGTGCAGGTGCTCACCATCAAGCCGGGGTTTGTGGCGACGCCGATGACCGCGCATGTTGCGCAGGGACCGCTGTTCGCAAAACCGGCGCAGGTGGCGCGGGGGATCGTGAAGGCGATTGAGAAGCGGCGGGATGTGGTCTATCTGCCGGCGTTCTGGCGGGGCATCATGCTGGCGGTGCGGATGGTCCCACGAAGCATTTTCAAGCGGATGAATATGTAGGAGACAGCGTTCAATACGCGCGCCGTGGGCTCGTCATCCAGGTTGAAAGCCGTACCGACCGAAGCAAACCGCAGGTCCTTCGCTTCGCTCAGGATGACATCGTGTTTTAAGATGACATCGTGGTTATGGCCGAGTTCCGGAGTCCTTTTGGGGCGCTGATTCGTCTAGAAAACTGAGTCAGCCCGGAATGCCCTGGTGTTCTTTTCTGCTGTGCCCAATCGCTGATTTTTGAGAGAGCGTGCTTCGCGAGGACGGGGCATTTTCTCCAGGACGCCCCAACCCGCGCCGCCGTGAGTGGAACCGCGCGCGCCGCCGCCGAACGACAGGAGAAGCTAAACCGATATGTGGATCGTTCGCCTCGCGCTCCGGCGGCCTTACACCTTCGCTGTGCTCGCACTGTTGCTGATGATTCTGGGCCCCATCGCGGTGTTGCGCACGCCGACCGACGTTTTCCCGAACATCGATATTCCGGTGATCGCGATGGTGTGGCACTACAACGGATTTTCGGCGCAGCAGATGGCGGACCGTATCACCACCCGCAGCGAGCGCTCGATTACGACGGTAGTGAACAATGTGGAGCACATCCAGTCGGAATCGCTGAACGGCCTCGCCATCATCAAAATTTTCTTTCAGCCGAATGTAAACATCGGCAGCGCGGTGGCGCAGGTGACGGCGATTGGGCAGGCGCAGGTGGCGCAACTGCCGCCGGGCACCAATCCGCCGTTCATTATCCAATACAACGCATCCACCGTCCCGATTCTTCAGCTTGGGCTTTCCGGGCATGGGCTTTCCGAGCAAAAGCTGAATGACCTGGCGCTGCAGTTTGTCCGCACGCAACTGGTTACGGTGGATGGAGTCGGCATTCCTTATCCGTATGGCGGCAAGCAGCGGCAGGTGCAGGTCGACCTCAACCTTCCCGCCCTTCAGTCCAAGGGGATGTCTCCGCAGGATGTGGTGAACGCGATTGGGGCCCAGAACCTGATTCTGCCTTCGGGCACGATGAAGGTGGGAAAGTTCCAGTACCAACTGGCGACCAACAGCGCGCCGGAAACCATCGAGGAGTTGAACAACCTTCCCGTCAAGTCGGTGAACGGGGCGATGGTGTACATCCACGACGTGGCGCACGTGCGGGACGGCTTTTCGCCACAGACCAATATCGTGCGGGTGGATGGGCAGAGGGCGGTGCTGCTGAACATTCTGAAGACGGGCAACGCATCGACGCTGGACATTGTGAAGGGCATCCGGGCGAAGCTGAAACAGCTTGAGCCGCAGTTGCCCAGCTCGCTGAAGATTACCTCGCTCGGCGACCAGTCGATCTTCGTGCGCGCGTCGATCAAGGGAGTCGTCCAGGAGGGGGTGATTGCGGCCTGCCTGACGGCGCTGATGATCCTGATCTTTCTGGGAAGCTGGCGCAGCACGCTGATCATCGCGATTTCGATCCCGCTGTCGGTGCTGTCGTCGCTGCTGGCGCTGAGCGCGCTCGGCGAGACCATCAACATCATGACGCTGGGCGGGCTGGCGCTCGCGGTCGGCATCCTGGTGGACGACGCCACGGTGGAGATTGAGAACGTCAATCGCTATCTGGAAGACGGCAAGTCGATTGAGCAGGCGGTGCTCGACGGCACGGCGCAGATTTCCGTGCCGGCGCTGGTTTCGACCATTTCGATCTGCATCGTCTTTGTGCCCATGTTTTTCCTGACCGGCGTGGCAAAATACCTGTTTGTGCCGCTGGCCGAGGCGGTGGTCTTCGCCATGCTGGCGTCGTATCTGCTCTCGCGGACGCTGGTTCCGATGATGGCCAAGTACATGTTGCAGGAGCACGACGAGGAGGCGCTCAAGCGGAAGCAGGCGAGCCGCAATCCTCTGGCGCGGTTCCAACGGTGGTTCGAGCATGGATTTGAGAAATTCCGCGGCGGATATCACAGCCTGCTGCGTCTCTGCCTCGATCACTCCGCCTTGTTTCTCATCGGCTTTGTCGCCTTCATTGTGGTTTCGTCGGTGGTGCTGTACCCGTTCCTGGGCGAGGACTTTTTCCCGTCCGTGGACAGCGGACAGTTCAAGCTGCACGTCAGAGCGCAGACGGGAACGCGGATTGAAGACATGGCCGCGCTGTGCGACCGGATCGACGGCGCGATTCGGGAGACGATTCCGAAAAAGGAATTAGTGACGATCATCGACAACATCGGGCTGCCCTACAGCGGCATCAACACGGTGTATTCGAACTCGGCGCCGATTGGCCCGGCGGACGCGGACATTCAGGTTTCGCTCACCAGGAAGCATCACCCCACCGCCGAATATGAGCAGGAGTTGCGCAGGAAGCTGAACCGCGAATTTCCGGGAGTGACGTTCTACACGCTGCCCGTGGACATGGTGACGCAGATTCTTAATTTTGGATTGCCGGCTCCGATTGATATCCAGATTGTCGGCGCGGACGTGCGGGGCAACCACGCCTTCGCCGAGCAACTGCTGAACCAAGTAAAGATGGTGGCGGGCACGGCGGACATGCGAATTCAGCAACCGTTCAATGATCCTGAGTTGAGCGTCAGCGTGGACCGCACCAAGGCCAGCCAGCTCGGGCTGACACAGGGCGACGTGGCGAACAGCCTGCTGTCGGCGACCAGCGGAAGCTTCCAGACCTCGCCCCAGTTCTGGCTGGACCCGCGCAACGGGGTAAGCTACGACATCGCGGTGCAATCGCCGGAGTACTCGCTGGACTCGATCGAGGACCTCAAAAATATTCCGGTGACGGGGACAGGGAGCACTCTGCCGCAGACCACGGGCGCGGGGATGGGCGGCAAGGCGGTACAGATTCTTGGGAATCTGGTGACGATCAAGCCCGGCGCGGAGATGGGCGTGGTGGACCACTACAACATCGCTCCGACAATTGATATCTACGGCAACGTGGTCAACACCGATCTGGCGAGCGTGGACAGAAAAGTCGAGAACATCGTGAATGCGTCGAAGAGCCGGCTGCCGAAGGGTTCGCGGATTGTGATTCGCGGACAGGTGCAGACCATGCGCAGCTCATTTCGCGGTCTGTACGGCGGGCTGATCTTCTCGATCATCCTGGTCTATTTGCTGATCGTGGTGAACTTCCAGTCATGGCTTGACCCCTTCATCATCATCTCCGCGCTGCCGGCGGCCATTTGCGGCATCGTGTGGTTCCTGTTTCTAACGCACACGCGCATGAGCGTGCCCGCGCTGACCGGGGCCATCATGTGCATGGGCGTGGCCACGGCAAACTCGATTCTGGTGGTCAGCTTTGCGCGCGAGCAACTGGAGGCGACGGTGGGTGACGCGCGGGCGGCGGCCCTGAGTGCGGGACTGGTGCGCTTTCGCCCGGTGTTGATGACGGCGCTGGCCATGATTATCGGGATGTTTCCCATGGCGCTGGGCCTCGGCGACGGCGGGGAGCAGAACGCTCCGCTGGGCCGCGCGGTGATTGGCGGGCTGATGCTGGCCACGGTTTCGACGTTGCTGTTTGTGCCGGTTTTTTTCAGCGTGCTGCACGGACGGCTGGAGAGAAGGCGCAGAAAGCACGAGGCGCCGCGGCATGAGGGAGAGGCGGTGATGGCGGAGCAATGAAAGACAAAAACGAAGGTTTGCCAAAGCAGAATTCCGAAAATGAAAAGCCGCCGATCTCCGGGCGCAAGGCGGCGCTGGTGGTTGGGCTGTTGCTGCTGGCCGCGCTGGTGTTCGCGATTGCCGGCATTGTGCCGCGGGTGCGGGCGCGCTCGGCGCTGCAGCAACAGACGGACGCGCTGGCGGCTCCAAATGTGGTGGTTGCGAAGCCAGCCATGGGCGCTCCGGCGCAGGGGGTCACGCTGCCGGGCAATGTGGAGGCGTACACCGACTCCGGCATTTATGCGCGGACCGACGGCTACCTGAAGAAGTGGTATTTCGACATCGGCGCTCATGTGAAAAAAGGCCAACTGCTGGCGGTGGTGGAAAGCCCGGAGGTGGACCAGCAACTGGCGCAGGCCCAGGCCGACCTTGCCACGGCGGAGACAAACGCGGGCAATGCGAAGACGCAAGCAACGCGCTACCAGAACCTGTTGAAGAGCAACGCGGTTTCCGCCCAGGACACGGAAACGTTTGTGACCCAGGCGGCTTCGACGAGCGCGCAGGTGAAGTCGGCGGCGGCCAACGTGCAGCGCTTGGAGCAGATGGTGGGGTTCGAGAAAGTCTACGCGCCGTTCAGCGGAACCATTACTGCACGCAACGTGGACACCGGCACGCTGATCAATTCCGGCACAGGGCTCGAGCTATTTCATCTTTCGCAGGAGAACGTGCTGCGCGTGTATGTGAACGCGCCGCAGACCTACGCTCCAGCGTGCGTGCCGGGAGTGCCCGCCTACCTGACCCTCGCCGAGTATCCGGGGAAAGAGTTCGCGGGAAAGATCGTGCGCACGGCGAAGGCAATTGATCCGGCCTCGCGCACGCTGCTGGTGGAAGTGGACGTGAAAAACCTGGAGGACCAGCTTTATCCGGGAGCTTACGCGCAGGTGCATTTCAGCCTGAACAACGCGCGGCCCTCGCTGATTGTGCCGGTGGCCACGCTGATCTTCAAGTCGGCGGGCTTGCAGGTGGGCGTTGTGGTCGACGGCAACAAGGCGAAGCTGGTTCCCATCACGATAGGTCGCGACGACGGCAACGTCGCGGAAGTGGTCGAGGGCCTGCAACCCGGCGACGAGGTGATCCAGTCTCCGCCGGATTCGCTGATTGACGGCGAAACGGTGCGGGTGGTCGAGCCGGAGCAAAAGGCGCGGGAGCCAGAGCCACAGTCTCCGGAGGGCGCGCAGTGATGGCGCAGCGCGCAGGGATGGCGAAAGCGGCTTTCGGACTTGCCGCCTCGCTGTGCCTGGCCGCGCTGGCCGGCTGCATGGTGGGACCGAAGTATCAGCGGCCAGCGGTGCCCCCTCCGCCCGCCGCGTATAAGGAGACGCCTCCGCCGGGCCCTCCGAATGGAAGCTGGAAGCAGGCGCAGCCCGCGAACGCGGACGACGCGCAGCTTAAGGGTGACTGGTGGGAGCTTTATGGCGATCCGCAATTGAATGCGCTGGAGGCGAAGATTGCTGTTTCCAACCAGACGCTGAAAGCGGCGATGGAAGAGTACTTTGCGGCGCGCGAGCAGGTGCGGGTGGCGCGGTCGAATTACTTTCCGACGCTGGGGGCGGGGGCTTCGATTACGCGCACGCACGAGTCGCACAATCAACCGAACACGCGCAGCGGTTCGAATCTCCAGTACAACACGTTCACGCTGGAGG
>JBAUHD010000516.1:0-12572 GCA_049680085.1 Acidobacteriaceae bacterium | reverse complement strand
CCAACCCAGTCGGCAATCTTCTCCACCTCAGACAAATGATGCGAGGACATCAGGATGGTTCGTCCATCGTTGGCGAAGTCCTCGATCAGGATGTGGAGGAGTTGGTCGGTGACGACGGGATCGAGTCCGGCGGTGGG
This sequence comes from Acidobacteriaceae bacterium, assembly GCA_049680085.1. GTDB lineage: Bacteria > Acidobacteriota > Terriglobia > Terriglobales > Acidobacteriaceae > Silvibacterium. Next base: position 12,435 of record JBAUHD010000516.1, on the reverse strand, counting down.
TTCATCGAGGATGAGCAACTCGGGATTCTGCGCCAGAGCGAGCAGCAGGCAGAGCTTGGTTTTGTTTCCGTGCGAAAGCTTTTTGAACTTGCGGTCCATCGGAATTTCGAGAGCGTCGGCGTAGCGCTTAGCCTGCGCGTCCGACTGGCCTGGAAAGAATCCCTTGTTGAAGCGCAGCAGCTCGTGACCAGTCATGTAGGGCAGCAACATCTTGTCGATGACGAAGCCTGCGCGCTGGAGAATCGCAATACGGTCGGGCCCGACGTCGAGGCCGAGCACGTGCGCGCCGCCGGCGGTGGGTCGCGCCAGCCCTGCCAGGATGCGAATGGCCGTCGTTTTGCCCGCTCCGTTGCGGCCAAGAAATCCGTAGACGGAGCCGCGCTCAACGTGCATGTTGACGCGCTCCAGGGCGGCGAGGTTTCCGTAATGCTTGGTGAGCGCGTGAGTTTCAATGGCAAGATCGCTCATGGTTGTCTCTCCAGTTCGTTCATGGACTCTTCGAGCAGACGCAGCGTATCTTCGCGGGGAAGCATCAATTGCTTTGCTTCGACAGCGAGTTGCGCGGCAAGGGGCTTGAGGCGCCGGATCTTTTCGGGCTTGAGCAGCCGCGGGGCCTGGCCGCTTACATAACAGCCGCCGCCTTGCACGGTGCGGATAATCCCATCGCGTTCGAGGTTCTGATAGGCGCGCGCCACCGTGTTGGGATTGACGCGCAACTCAGCGGCAAGTTTGCGAACCGGCGGCAGGGGATCATCCTGGCGGACCGCCTGCGCGGCAATGGCCTGCTTCACCTGGGATTCGATCTGCAGGTAAAGAGGCACGCCGGATGCGGGATGGACGCGAACGATCATTTGTATTAATACAATAATACAATTATGAAATTTGTCAACAGAAATAAAAAGGGAGCGCGGCAGCGCTCCCTTTTACCGCACCAACTGGTTGCTATTTGCTGAACGTCGCGGTGAGCGGCGTGTCCGCCGAAGATGGCCCGGCAAGGATCGTGTACTGGCCCGGAATCTCTTCCATCGCGTCTTTCTGCGCGTTGTAGATGGAGAGGCAGAGCGGGTTCAGGTCCAGGGTCACGGTTTTCGATTCGCCCGGCGCGAGCTTCACGCGATCAAAGGCGGCTAGCCGCTTGTAGTGTTCCCCGGCGGAGGAGGGCAGCTCGGCATACACCTGGGCAATTTCCGCCCCGGCGCGCTGCCCGGTGTTGTGGATGGTCAGCGTGGCAGTGCTGCCTTCTGAATCCACTTTCAGATCAGAGTATTGATACGTGGTGTAGGAGAGTCCGAAGCCGAACGGGAAGAGCGGCTGAATATTCTTTTCCTCATACCACTTGTAGCCCACAGCCGCCCCCGCGATGTTGTAGTCCACATCGAAGAAGGGCAGGTCCTTCACAGTGCGCGTGACCTTCTTTCCGTTGCGCATGATGGAGATGGTATGGTTCACGGGTTTGAGGTTGATACCGGTGAGTTCGGGGTGCGGCAGGTCCGCATCGCTCTTTGCGAACGTGACGGGGAGTTTGGCCGTGAAATTCACGTTTCCGAAGAGCAGGTTGGCGAGCGCCTGCGCGCCGCCAATTCCGGGATACCAGGCTTCGACGATGCCCTGCACCTGATCGACCCAGGGCATGGAGACGGGTCCTCCGGTTTCAAGAACGACGATGGTGTGGGGATTCGCGGCGGCAACGGCGGAGACGAGTGCGTCCTGATTATCGGGCAGGGAGAGCGTTGGCCGGTCCATGCCCTCGCTCATCGGCTGGTTGACGAAGACGATGGCCACGTCGGCGGTTTTGGCGAAGTTGGCGGCAGCGGCGTTGTCCGTGCCGGGATTGAACTCAACCTTGGCGTTGGGCGCGTGCTTGCGGATGTACCGGAGCGGCGAGGAAGGGAAGTAGACAGCCTCTCCCCATTGCGCGCCGCCGGCATGCGGATGAGCTGCGTTGCCGTCCGGGGCATCGACTTGCGCGGAGCCTCCGCCGGAGAGCACGCCTACGTCGGCATGGGAGCCGATCAGCGCGATGGAATGGATCGACGCTCCATCGAGCGGCAGGACGTTGGCCTCGTTTTTGAGGAGCACGATGCTCTGCTCGGCGATGTGCTCGGCGTCACGGCGGCCCTGGAAGGGGTTGAGGACGGTACGCGGGAGGACCGGGTAATCGATGACACCGGCGGCAAACATGCTGCGGAGGATGCGGTGGTCCATGTCATTGAGCCGGGACATGGGAACCTGGCCGTCTTCGACGGCCTTCTTCAGAGATTCCCCAAAGTAACCGTCATCGCCGGGCATTTCCTGATCGAGTCCGGCGAGCGCGGCCTTCACGGTGGAGTGAGTGCCGCCCCAGTCGGAGAGCACGAATCCCTTGAAGTGGAAATCCTTTTTGAGAACCTGATTGAGGAGCCAGTCGTTCTCGCAGGAGTGGTCGCCGTTGACGAGGTTATACGAGCACATGACGCCGGAGGGCCTGGCGATGCCGACGGCGATCTCAAAGGCGAGCAAGTCGCTTTCGCGGGCGGCGCGGTGGGTGATTTCGGCGTTGAAGACGTTGCGGCCGGTCTCCTGATCGTTGAAGGCGTAGTGCTTGATGTCGTCCATGACGTGCTGGGACTTGACGCCCTTCTCCAGATTGCCGGTCATGGTTCCGGCGAGCAGCGGGTCTTCTCCGGTGTACTCAAAGTTGCGTCCGTTGCGCGGCTCGCGGGTAATGTCCACGCCGCCGCCAATGGACATGTTGTAGCCCTGTGCGCGAAGCTCGCGTCCAATCACATCGCCGTAAAGCCGCGCGGCTTTAGGGTTCCAACTCGAGGCCGCGCCCAGAGTGGAGGGCAGCAGAGTGGAGTAGCGCCCCATCACGGCGGAGAGCCGGACGCCGACGGCCGAGTCCTGCATATTGATGGGTGGAATGCCGAGCCGCGGGATGCCTGGCACGAAGCCAGCGGACCAGTTGTCTCCAAGAGGAATAGGCGCGCCAGGGCGGAGCGCTCCCCAACCCAGGCCGTGGACAAGCTGGATTTTTTCGTCCAGCGTCAACTCTTTCTGCACCATGTTGGCACGCTGGTCGGCGGTAAGGGATTTGTTGTCCCACGAGTGGTGCTGGGCGGCCTTGGCGGGCGGCTGCTGAGCGCGCAGAGCGGACCCGGCCACGAGCGAAAACGCGAGGAGCGCGGCGGAGGAGTGAAAAATGGCTCGGAAGTTCATGGACCTGGGTTTCTCCTTTGCGATTGCCCGTGAATGCGGGCAGTGAACCGGATGATCTTACTTGCCAAAATCTATCTTAGTCAAACGTTTGACTATCAATATTGTCGATATCAGGCAGCTTGTGCTCGCGAAAAATCCCTGAATAGACCGTTCTTTATATTCTTGATGGTATCGGAACGATTCTTTGACGATTGAGTGGCTGCGCTTCCGGATGGCAATTCCGCCGATCGCTGAACGCCGCTTCCTAGGGGTGCTGTTCCAGCACAAAATTGAGCAGGGCGGAGTTCCCAGTCACGGCAGTGATGTAGAGACGGACCGCGCGCCCGGGGCTGACGACGGGATCGAGGACAACCGTCCCATCCGAGCCGGAAGCGGCTTGGACAGTCTCCTGCTGCAGGAGCGGGGCGGGCGGACATTGCACGCCCGATGAGCAGGGCTGAGTCCACGCATCGAGGGTTTCGTAGAAGATGACGTTGGCCCCGGCGAGGGGATTGCCGGCGGGGTCCGTCACTTCGAGGATCACGGGCGCGAAGGGTTGGTTCTCGGGAAGGATTTGCGCGATTCCGGCGATGGGCTGAAGCCGGGCGATCAACGGCGATATTGAGACGACATTGAACCGCGCGCACCCGCTGCCCGAGGCGAGACATGCGTTGACCGCGACGATCGCTCCAGCGGCGAGCGGGCCTACCGTAATTTGCTGCGAGACGATGCCGTTGGTTCCGCTGAGGCTCGCGGACGTCGGAGCCGAGATGCCGCTGGTCGCGGCGGTCCAGGTGACGGCGGCATTGGCGGCGGGAGTTCCGTTTTTGAGGACGAGGCCCTGCGGAGTCCACTCGGCCACGGCGCCGGCGGCCAGATAAAGGTTAGGGGTGAGCGGACTGATCGCGGCGGAGGAATCCGATTGCGCGGTGAATTGCGTCGAGACGCTGGCGCCGTTGGCGAGCGTGGCCGTGACGGCAGTGGTTGTCGTGGAATTGGCGGCGACGGCGAGCGTGGCCGTGCCGTTGGCGGCGGTGACTACGGAGCAGGAGGGCTGTCCGCACGCCAGGGTAGCGCTGCCCTGCGCGATCGTGTAAGTAACGGTGGCTCCGACGGCGGCAGAGGAGCCGCTGTTGACGGCGACGGTGAATGGAAGGGGCGCTCCGGGGGATACAGCTCCGGAAGGTGCGGTGAGTATATTGATCGTATCGCTGTTCTGGGCTCCATAGCTCACGCCATTGGCGATGATGGCAACCCCGAGGCTTTTGGGATCCTTGACTTCGACCGGAACGTTGCCGGTGACTCCGCCGGAAGCCGGAGCGATCGCAGTAATTTCCGTCGGTGAAACGCTGGTGACCGCCGCGGCGGCCCCGTTCACAAAGACGACCGAATCAGGCCGGAAGCCCATGCCGGTAATCGCAAGCGGTCCGCCTTTGGAGGGCAGGATCGCGGGCCGCACCGTGTCGGCATAGAGCACGCGCCCACGGTAGAGATAGTCGGGCCGTCCATCGCCGCGCATATCGGAGACGCCGAGGCGAACTTCGCTGTCAGCAAGCGTGAGGACGGGCAGCGTAGTGAGGCCGGCGACGGCTCCGTTGAATGGCTGCGGGGTCGCGGTGACGGGCGCGACCGCCATCGGGTCGGTGCCGTTCCACATGCCCAGAACGATCTGCGATTTGTTCAGCGTCGGCTCGCCTTTGTCATCCAGCGCGTAGGCCTCAACAGTAAATTCGCGATTGGCCTTGGCCCACCATTGCAGCCAGCTTGTGTGTCCGTAGCCGGCGAGGCGCGCGGTCCACTCGCCGCTCGGCGGGACGGTGACGGCGGCGGAAATCATCCCGTCGTCCCCGCTGAGAGAGTCGCCGGCGGAGTTGCCGATCTTGACGTTCTGGATTACGCTGACGCCGGCGGCGAGTCCGGGAATGGCGATGGCGGGCAGCGTTCCGGAGGGCGCAACCTGTCCGGTAGTGTAGGGGCCGACGGACTCGAACCCGGTATAGAGCGGGTTGATCGGCTCGAAACTGAGCTGCCAGGTATCGGTCGCGTAACCGGGCGGGATCGGAACCCCGCTGAGGTCGAAGAAGCCTTCTCGCCGAGTGTCGCCGACGCCGAAACGGGCGAGGGCATTGCCGCCGGCGTCGGTGACACCGGTGATCAGGTTGCCGGCGTTGCCGCGAAAGCCGTTCCCGCTCACCGCTGTCACGGTGTAGCGCACATCCGGAAGCGTTGTGCCGGGAATCATCGGACGCAGTACAACATTAACGCCTTGCATCCCCTGACCATTGCGAAACGTGAGGGTTCCGGTGACGGAGATCGTGTTCGCGGCAGTAAGCTTTTTGTTCTTGAAGCTGGAAATGTTGTCCGCGGTGACGGGGTAAAGACGATTGAGCGCGGCGATGTCATCGGGCCGGAGAGTGGTTCCATTGGGCATGCAGGTGACGCCGCTTGCATTGCACAGCCGCTCGATGGGATGCATGATGGGCCATCCCTGGAGCGCGGCGGCAGTGGGCAGGCTGCCGAACATCTCCTCGTTGGTCTGCGACCAGTCAAGGCCGAGCACCTGGCCAAAAGCGCGGACAAGCTGATACTGAAGAACGGCAAGATTCGCGGAGGTGGTGGCGCACAGTCCGTTGAGGATCATCAGCGAGTGGGCGATATTACCGGAGGGAGAAAGATTATCGATGAACGTGAAGACGCCATTCTGCTGGCAGGTGGCGGGCGAACTGGCCCCGGGCCCGAAGATCGTGTTGATCACCGAGCCGTCCTCGTCGTAAACGATGGCGATAGGCTTGGCGGTGTTGCCGGACTGAACGTCAGCGGGGAGCGTGAAGCTGTTGCCGCTGGAAGTCACGTTGGCTCCACTGACATCTTCGGCGAGGTTTCCGGCAGCGACGATGTTCACGGCAGCGGTGGGGACGGCGTTCCAGACGGCGGCGGCGGCGGCGATCATCGAGTTGGCCTGCGCGCGATTGACCGTGGAGCTCAGGTCGCCGAGGTCAATGTAATACCGGAGCTGGCCGTTGGCCCACACAATGGACTTGCCCAGTGCAGCGGGATCAAAGTAGGTGGTTCCGGCGACGTAGCGCGGGCCTCCGGCGTAAGCAACCGCGGCGGAGAGGGCGAGCGCGAGGACGGCGAACTTAGATCGCATGGATGACTCCAGACTCAGCTGCGAGTGCGGCGGAGCCTCTTTCCATTGCGCCATGCCGGAACAGCGTTGGGAGGAAATTCTGAGGTGGGATCCAACGTGGCTGGTCCGGAATGGGAGCAAGCAACGCCGCTGTTCCAAATTGGGTTCGGATCGCGCCGGGGCTCTGGTACGGTGGAGAGACTGATGTTGTTCGGTTCTCGACAGGCGGAACGTGAGCGCAAACAACAGGCGAACGCGGTGGTTCTGGTGGCTTCTGGCGGCGGGAGCGGCGCTGCGCGTTCTGCTTATCTGGTTCCCGCGAACGTTTGATCCGGATACCACAACCTACTTCCAGCTTGGGCGAAATCTCTTCCAGCACGGCGTCTACGGCCTTTGGCACGGCGGGGTTCTGGTTCCCTCCCTGGTTCGCCTGCCTGCATACCCCATCTTTCTCGCCCTGTTCGGCGGCCATTTCCGGCTGATGCTGCTGACGCAGGCGGCGATTGATCTACTGGGCTGCTGGCTGCTTTATCTCTTCGCGAGACGGAATATTTCCGAACGGGCCGGCACGGCGGTGCTCGCGTTGAGCGCCCTTTGCATCTTTACTGCGGCTTATGCGGCGACGGGACTCACGGAATGTCTTTCGGTCTTCGCGGTGAGCCTGGCGATCTACTCCTTCGGAGAGTTGCGGCGGAGCGCGGAGCACGGCGAGTTGCGGAAATTCTCCGCGCTCCTCAAGAGAGTTCTTCCACTGGCGGGCGCGGCGGCATTGGCCATCCTGCTCCGTCCCGATGGAGTCGTCTTGCTGGCCGCTGTCCTGATCGCGCTGCTGTGGTACGGGCGCGCCGAGGGGCGAGAGACGATAGCGACAGCCTGCCTCTTCGCCGCGCTCGCGTTGCTGCCGCTGGCTCCGTGGACAGCGCGGAATTGGCGGACGTTTCACGCGATTCAGCCGCTCGCGCCCGAGTATGCGAACAATCCGGGCGAGCGCGTCGACCGCGGATTCATCCGCTGGTTTCGCACCTGGGCGGTCGAGTTCTCCAACACTGGAAACGTCTACTGGAACCTTGACAGCGACGTGATCGATATCGGCGACCTGCCCTCGCGGGCTTTCGATTCTCCCGGCCAGTACGCGCGGACGGAAAATCTGCTGAACGAGTACAACGCGCGGGACAAGATGACTCCGGCGCTCGACGCGGGGTTCGGGCGGTTGGCGTCGGCGCGGGTGGCGGCGCATCCGCTGCGGTACTATATCTGGTTGCCGCTGGCGCGCGTGGCGGACATGTGGCTGCGTCCTCGAACCGAGGCCTTCGACCTGAATGTGTTCTGGTGGCGATGGCGCGAGCACCCGCGGCAGAGCGCGGGCGCAATAGGACTGGGGCTGCTGAACCTGGCCTATCTTGCCGCTGCGCTGGCGGGATTTATCCGAAGGCGCGCACCGTTCATGGTGCTGCTGGGCTCCTATGTGGCGCTCCGGTGCGCGGTGCTGGCCCTGATCGCGGCTCCCGAGGCGCGCTATACGCTGGAGGCTTACCCGGTCGTGATTCTTTGCGCCGGGGCATTTTTAGCCTCATTGGAAACTGGCTCGTCCAGGCGCACGCGCTTCGCGCTATTCGAAGGCTGGCACTCGCGACCGCTCCCGCCGGTCACGGAAAGGCGTTGTGGCTGAATCTTAAAATTGCTCCGCCGCGTGAGGAAACGGAGAGACGCAGAAGGCTGATTCGACGCGGGTCAACAGGTACAATCATAACTACATCCATGGCAGACACGATTCGCGACACGGTGATTCTTGGCTCCGGCTGCTCGGGGCTGACTGCGGCGATTTACGCCGCGCGCGCCAACTTCAAACCGCTGGTTCTGGAAGGGCATGAGCCCGGCGGCCAGCTTTCCATCACCACGCTGGTGGAGAATTTTCCCGGCTGGCCCGAGGGCATTCAGGGGCCGCAGCTTATCGAGAACATGAAGCTCCAGGCAGCGCGATTCGGCGCCGAGTTCCAGATGGGCCACCTCGCCGCGGCGGATTTGAGCAAGCACCCCTTCGCGCTGAGGGTAGGCGCGGAGACCATCCACACGCGCACGCTCATCATCGCCAGCGGCGCCTCGGCGCGATGGCTGGGGCTGCCTTCGGAGCAGGCCCTGATCGGCCACGGAGTAAGCTCCTGCGCCACCTGCGACGGATTTTTCTTTACCGGCAAGGAGATCGCCGTAATCGGCGGGGGCGACTCGGCCATGGAAGAGGCGCTGTTCCTGACGCGCTTCGCAACCAAGGTCACGCTGCTGCACCGGCGCGAGCACTTCCGCGCCTCGCGCATCATGCTGGAGCGCGCCATGGCCCATCCGCAAATCGTCTTCCGGACCAACACCGCCGTCGAGGAAGTGCTGGGCGTCGAGGAGAAGGACGTGAAGGGTGTGCGGCTGCGCGATATCGTGACGGGCGAGCAGGAAATCCTCCCCATCAGTGGGCTGTTCCTCGGCATCGGCCACGAACCGAATGCGAAAATGTTCGCTGGCCAGATCGACCTTGATGAGGATGGCTACATCAAGACCACCGACAATGTTTTCACGCGCGTCCCCGGCGTCTTCGCATGCGGCGATATCCAGGACCGCCGCTATCGGCAGGCCATTACCGCCGCGGGAACCGGTTGCATGGCCGCGCTCGAAGTGGAGAAGTATCTCGAAGAGCGCGGGAGGTAGAGCCAATCCTGAGGACGTGTTCCCTTTAATGACTTCGGGACGCAGCATCTCAGGAATCACCGTGTTTTTGTCTGGAATGCTGTAGTTCATTGATTCTGCTCGTGTGTCAGGAATTTGGCTGGCTGGATCCATTGATTCAATTGAGCTTCAGGAAAATCAGCGTAATCCCGAGTCAGGTTGCGGTTGGCTCGGCGAATCTTTGTTTCCAGAATGGCTGTACTTCATTGATTCTGCTGGGTTTTCAGGAAAGGCTGATTGCTGTAGTTCATTGATTCTATTGAGTTTTCAGCATTTGGTGGCTGTCGCAGATCATTGATTTCAATAGGGTTTCAGGAAAATTTATTGAGGTTTAGCCCCGGTTCGAAAGTGGACTGCGAGGGGCCTTGATCGTTCGCTGGCATACTCTCTCCTTTTGTGGCTGTAAATAAAAAGGGACCGCGGTTGGCGGTCCCTTTCAGTTCTGTTGCTCTATTTCCATTATATCAATTTCGGGAAAAGTGAAATGCATGGTTTGGGAAACTTTTTTACGCGTGGGAAGCGCCAGGGGCTAGAGGCGGAATCGTGTCGGTGTACCCCCGAGAGAAATGCAGGTCCCTCCGCTGGGTTCGCTTCCCACCCCTATACGCGAACACCGCGCGTGCCGGGGACCCGGCTGCGCTCGCTTCGGTCGGGATGACAAAATATTTCGTTCCAAAATGGGTTCAGGCGCGGCGCAGGAATTTGCGGCTCATGCGCAGCGGGCGAAGCACAGCGTAGAGCCACCAGAGCGGGCGTGGAAGCATGATCCAGCTTCCGTCCTCGCTGGTGCGTTCAATGAGAATACTGAAGGCCAGAAGTAACTTCCCGCATACGCCTTGCTTCGCCCCCAATTGAAACCAATAACGACTGACCGGTTCGCCGGGGTCTCTCTGCTGACGCAGGTTTCGCATGGTCCTATCGGCAAGCCGGGCCACGACGGGATCCGCGTGAATGCGGCTGGCGGCGGATGCGGGCAGGGTTGCGCCGAGAAGGTCGCGGGCCAGAGCCAGTCCCGTCAGCATGCTGCGTAATCCACCGAGCCGGTTGGCCGTCTTGAACTGCGGCTCCCAATCGATTTCAGCATAGGCGCGGAGAAATTCAGCGAGGTCGCAGATGCGGCGGAGGTCGCCCCACTGGTCGCCTCCTCCCTGAGAGGCGAGGTAAAGTGGAAGGTCCCGCGGCGCGAAGGTGGGCACAGTGGAACCTGCGATAGGAATCGGCTGAAAGCCGGCGGGAAAGTCGCTGATCGCGGGGGAGAGCGCAACCGAGTGGTGCGCCGGCTTCCAGTGCAGGTCGATATCGGCCCCGAGAAAATCGCTGGTCAGCTTGTACTCGCCCAAGTGGCGCAGGAATCGAAGCACGCTGCGATTGTCGAGTTCCCAGAATGGCTTGTAACCGAGTTGCGCGATGAGCTCGACCGCACGGGGGAAGTCGGCCTCGTGGACCAGCAAATCAAGGTCGCTGAACTCGCGCAGGGTGGAGGAATCCCCATAAGCCATTTGCGCAATGACCGGGCCCTTGACCGCGGCGACAGGAATTCCGGCTTTGTGAAACTCGGCGGTGACGCGAAGCAGCTCCCCGGTGAGAAAGAGATTTCTGCCGGTGATCAACTGATGGGCTTCCTCCCACGCATGTTGCACGTCGGCGGGAACGCGGTTCCAGCAAGTTTCGCGCAGGCTTTTGTACACAAGAGGGCGCACGCCGTGGCTCGCGGCAAGATCCAGAAAAGCGCGCCAGTCGATGGCTCCGGTGGCCAGCGCCTCGATGCGCGCATGATCAGGCACGGTACGCGTGCCGGCAAGCAGCATCTCAAACTCCGGGGTGGAATCCGGGAAGTTGCGCGATGCAGAGGGTGGCGCAGCGATGCTCGCTGTGTCTAGATTTGGCATGATAGCGAAGGAATGGAAAGCCCCCACTCAGTATGGCAGAAGCACGCCCGCAATCTACCCAGTGGTAACGTTCGCCGGCGTCTGTTAGACCGTTCCGTTCCTGTTTGCGCACAGTTCCTCAATCGTCCACGCGGGTGTTGCCCCGGCGCGGCTGGCGACCAGCGAGCCCAGCGCGTTGGCAAAGCCGGCGGTTTGCTCAAGCGGCCAGCCGCGTCCGAGCCCATGGAGAAAGGCGGCGGAGAAGGCGTCGCCCGCGCCCACCGTGTCCATCACTTTGGCCGGCCTTCCGGGAAAGTTTTGCAGGGCATTGTTGGACCACACCGCGCAGCCGCGCTCGCCAAGCGTGACGCAGATCAGTTCAATCCCGTAGCTGCGCGACCACGATTGGCAAAATCGTTCCAGGGAAAATTTCTCAAGACCGTGAGTCAGCCGGAAGAGCGTCTCGGCTTCTGCTTCATTCAGCTTAAGAACCGAAGTCAATGCCGACAGCCGCTGGACGAGCTCCGCGCTCCATTGGCCTTCGCGGAGATTGATGTCGTAGAAGCGGCGAGCCGAGGGCGCTGCTGCGATCAGCCGATGCAGAAGGGCTTCGTTCCCAGGAGCGGTCTGCACAAGTGTGCCGAAGTAAATCCAATCCGGTCGCAGCTCGACGAGCTGGTTGAATACGGCTTCGCCAGCGCTGAGAAAGTCGTATGCAACCGGGCGGATGATTTGAAAAATCGCGCTGCCGGAGGCGTCCATGGAAGCAACGGCGGTCCCGGTCGGATAACCGGGCAGCGTCTCGATCCATTCGGCGCTCAACCCCTGCGCCTCAATCGACTGGAGAGCCAGCCTGCCGCGGTCATCGGCTCCAACGGCGCTCACAAACGCGACTTCATTCCCCAGCCGCTGCGCGGAGACGGAAAAATTCAGCGGCGCGCCGCCCAGAAACTCGCGCCCGCCGATCACATCCCACAGGACTTCTCCAATGCTCAGGATACGCACGCGGGCTCCTATTGCTTGTCCACGTAAACGTAGTAGAGGTCAGTGGGCACTTGAAACTCGTCCTTCGTCAGCGGCGTTTTCATCGTCTGCCATTGAAGAGTGGGATGCAGCGTCTGCCAATGCGCGGGGGCGCCGGCGCGGATGGGCATGGCGAAGCCCGGCTCCTCGGCCTGCCACTTGTAGGAGACGGTGTGCTGGCTGGGTTGGAAGAGAAGCTCCAGCACGGGAATTTGCGCGTGAAACAAATACTGCCGGAAGAACGGCGTCAGGTCCATGCCGGTCTGCTGGTTGAAGTAGCGGATGACATCGCCGGTCATAATGTTCTGGTACTTGAAGCGCTGATAAAACCCGTGAATCAGCGCAAACCACTTCGCGTCATTGTTGACGACGCTGCGCAGCGTATTCAGCATGAGCGCGCCCTTGAAGTACTGGTCTTCGGGCGGATTGGCGTTGACTCCGCGCTCGCCGACAATGGGCTGGCGGTTTTCGATCTTTGATCCCAATCCGTTCAGGTACTTGATCCCGTCAGCCTTGCCCCAGTGG
>JBAUHD010000515.1:0-1505 GCA_049680085.1 Acidobacteriaceae bacterium | reverse complement strand
TACGGCCAACGGCAAGCCGCTGCCATGGCGGCGCGACGACGTGAACATGTATGAATTTCACCTGACGATTCCTGCAGGCGTGACGATGCTGCACGCGCACCTGGACTGCATTGTGACGCACCGGGTTTCGCACAAGATGGCGGTGCTGGAGTGGGAGAAGCTGATGATTTATCCGGCGCACATTCCGGTGAAGGACATTCCCATTCAGCCGTCGCTGATTGTGCCCGATGGGTGGGGCGTGGGGACGGCGCTGACTCCGATCAGCGGTGGGGCTTGGCCGGTGCCCGCGGCGGGCGCGACAACGAAGTTTGCCGCGACCACGGTTGAGCAGCTTGAGGATTCGCCGATTATTTCCGGGCAGTACTTCCATGAATTCGCGCTGGCTCCGGAGATCAGCCCGAAGCACTATATTGATGTGGTTTCGGATTTTCCGAAGGACTCGAATCTGAGGCCGCAACTGCTGGATAAGATTTCGAACCTGGTGCGCGAGGCGAGCGCGGCTTATGGCTCGCATCATTATCACGAGTACCACTTTTTGCTGACTCTCTCCGATGTGGCCGGGGGCGAGGGGCTGGAGCATGGGCAATCGTCGGACAATGGCACGGCTGAGAAGGGATTTTCCGACGCGGCGAAGGAGCTTAGCAACGCCGACCTGCTTTCGCATGAGTTCACGCACTCGTGGAATGGGAAGTATCGTCGTCCGGCGAAGCTCTATGAGCCGGATTTTGCGACTCCGCAGTGGGGCCGTTTGCTGTGGGTTTATGAGGGCATGACGCAGTACCTGGGCAATGTGTTGGCGGCGCGTTCGGGACTGAAAACGCAGGCGCAGTATCGGGACTTGCTGGCGATATCGGCGGCGCGGCTCCAGTACAAGCCTGGACGCGACTGGCGTGACACGGCGGACACGGCGGTTGCGGCGAGCGTGCTGCGCTCGGACAGCGCGGCGTGGTCCAACTGGCGGCGGAGCCAGGACTACTACCAGGAAGGCGAGTTGGTGTGGCTGGACGCCGATACTCTGATTCGGGAGAAGACGCATAACCAGAAATCGCTGACGGATTTTCTTCATATTTTTCTGGGCAAGGGCGGGAACACCGGGCCGCTGATTGTGCCGTACACGTTCGACGAGCTGTGCGCGGACCTGAACCAGGTGCTGCCGTATGACTGGGCGAAGTTCTTCCGTGAGCGCATTTATACGATTGCCCCCAAGGCAGACCTCGACGGGATTGAGCGCGGCGGCTACAAGCTGGTGTTTACGGACAAGCCGAGCGCGGGGCAAAAGCTGGTGGCGCGCGCGTATACGCGGTATCTGGGCTCGATTGATTGCTGGTATTCGATTGGGCTGCGGGTGAATGGGACGGGCGTGATCTCCGATGTTCTTTGGCACGGACCGGCGGACAAGGCCGGCGTTTCGCCGACGGAAAAGATCATCGCGGTGAACGGGCAGATTTATTCGACGGATGCGTTGAAGCAGGCCATCGAGGACTCGAAGACGAGCAAGGAGCCGA
>JBAUHD010000514.1:0-2658 GCA_049680085.1 Acidobacteriaceae bacterium | reverse complement strand
CCGGAACAGGCACGCCCAAAATCGGAGACACCGTAAAGACGCCGTAACCGGCGCGCCTTACGGCGTCTGGCCAGCCTGCGTCGTCGCGGGCTGGTCGTCTTCGATGGGCGGCATTCCCATGGTCCGTTCCAGAAATTTCCGCAGTACTTCCTCGCCGGTCCCGGAGACATGCTCCCCCGGCTTCGCTCCGCTCTTGCGCCACGCCAGCAGAAACACCAGCGGAATCCAGCCGCGCCGGTCCTGCTCCAGTTCCTGCCCAAACGAATACAGCACGCGCGACAGCTTGATCGGAAGCTGCACTCCGCTCACCGCGTTCACGGACGGATCGTCGCAAAGCGCCGGCGGCGATGTCACCAGATATTCGCGGCAGCTCAGCGGGCGGATCGGGTGAATGCTGCAACTTTCGTTCTCCAGAAACGGACACGCCACCCGGGCATGGAAATAATCAATGGCCAGTTGCGTCGTCAACTGGCCATCTTCCACCCACTGCTCATCCACGAGCTTTTCAATCACGCCCGCGTCGCGCAGCGCCGTAAGCGCGCGGTGAAACCGCTGCTCAATCTCCAGGCGCTTCTCCTCCGGCTGAGAGTCGATCCAGCTCGCAAGCGCTTCGGCCTCGAAGAGACTGACGGGCACAAGCTGCCTGCAGCACGCCCCGCAGCCCGCCCGGCAGGAAATCGAAGTGCCCGCCCGCTTCGCTTCCTCGCCGATTCTGCCGATGATCGCGGTCTCCAGCCCCTGCACGATCGGCAAAAGCTCGGTGAGATTCGTCTGCCCCGCCGGCAGCGTCACTGAAAAATTCAGGACTCCGGGGCCCACAGGCAATCCAAACGAAGCTTTTACCGTGGGCAAGGCTTTCTCCGAATCATCCGTCACAACCGGTCTCCTTCAGCAAAATCACGCGGAAAGCTCGATTCTATCCTGCTCCCGCTGCGCGCCTCCAAAGTCCCGAAACGGCGCGCGATTCCCCGTGTACGAACTCTGAACAGGAGGTAACGTCTCCCGCCTTATTTTGCTGGCTCGCCCGCAAAAATCATGCTACCGTGCAAGGTATGCATCAGTGATCGTCAACCGACGCGCTCTGAGTCGTTTAGCTTGGAGTCAGGAGAGGACCGCTCCTTAGCTGAGGATAATGCCTGACTGAACTTGCCCTGTGGCGAAATACCGTGGAAGCTACTGAACTCAAAAAAATAGGGAAATACGAGATCACGGGCGTCCTGGGCCGCGGCGGCATGGGCGTTGTCTATCGCGCGGAAGACAAGCGCATCGGCCGCCTCGTCGCCATCAAAACCCTCACCGAAGGCTACTCCGGACAGCCGGAAATGCTGGAGCGCTTCTATCGCGAGGCGCAGGCCGGAATCCTTCAGCATCCCAACATCGTCATCGTCTATGACCTCGGCGACCAGGACGGCGTGCCCTTCATCGTCATGGAGCACGTCAACGGCGAGCCCCTCGACAAGATCATCGCCTCCGGCAGGCAGCTTCCCCTCATCGACCGCCTCAGCATCATCGAGCAGATCTGCTCCGCTCTCGGATATGCCCATCAACGCGGCGTTGTGCATCGCGACATCAAGCCCGCCAACGTCATCGTGCAGCCCGACGGCCAGGCCAAAATCGTGGACTTCGGCATTGCCCGTGTGCAGAATTCCGCCGCCGAAACCGGACTCACCCGCACCGGCAATGTCATCGGAACCGTCCACTACATCGCCCCCGAGCGGCTCAAGGGCCAGCCCTTCGACGGCCGCTCCGACATTTTCGCCACCGGCGTCATGCTGTACTTCCTGCTGGCGGGCCGGCTCCCCTTTGAAGGCGAAGACCTCGCCGTGCTGCAGAAGCTGGTCAACGAGCCGCATCCGCCCCTGAGCACCTACCTCTCCAGCTATCCTCCCACGCTCGACGCCATCCTCGACCGCGCCCTGGCCAAGGACCCGGAGCAGCGCTACGCCACCGCCGAGGACTTCGCCATCGACCTCCGCGCCGTCGGCGAGGAGTTGAAGAAGGGCCGCGCTTCTGAACTTTTCAACGACGCGGAGCGCCTGACCACCGAGCAGGAATTCGGACGCGCCCGCGAAGTCCTGCTGCAGCTCGTCAAAATCGACGCCCAGCACACCGGGGCCAAGCAGTTGCTCGGCATCGTCCAGCAACACCTGTCCCGGATGCAGCGCGCCGAGCAGGTCCGCCAGTTGGTCGCCGAAGCCGAAGAGGCCGTTCATTCCTCCCGCTTCCCTGAGGCGCTGGCATCCCTCGAACAGGCGCTCAGACTCGATCCTGAAAACACCGAAGTCCAGGCGAAAATCGAGACCGCGAAGGAACAGAAGCAGCGTCACGACGAAATCGACAAGCTCGTCACATCCGCCGAGCAATCGCGGGATCGCGGCGACCTGACGGGCGCGATGAAATCGCTCGAAAAAGCGCTTCATCTCGATCAGCAGAACACAAAGCTCCGCGCCCTCTACACCGAGTTCGCCAAGCAGGCCAGGCTCGCCGCGCAGCAGGATCAGATTCGCGGCCTGCTCGGCAACGCGAAGCAGGAGCTTTCCTCGCGGCACTTCACCGCCGCCATCGATATTCTTCACGAAGTCGGCAAACTCGACCCGTCCCTGCCGGAACTGGAAGCGATGCTTCAAACCGCGTCCGCCGGACAGGAGCAGGAGCGCC
>JBAUHD010000513.1:0-9168 GCA_049680085.1 Acidobacteriaceae bacterium | reverse complement strand
CCGGGATCGATGTCTCGTCCTACTCGATTAACGGCGCAATTATGGGCTCCGTCTACTACATGCTCGACGGCAGTCCGCTTGGAATCGCGGAGAATAACTCCGCCACAATTCTGCCCGCAATGGCGATCCCCGAGGACGCGGTCGAGGAGACGCGTGTGGAGACACAGAACACCCCGGCGTCCTTTCAGAGCGGCGGAGCGGGCGTCATCAGCCTGGTCAGCAAGACCGGGACCGATCATTTTCACGGGGATATTTTCGGGGTTTTTCGTCCCAATACGCTCGCCGCGAACGAGTACTTCAACAAGCAAAACCAACTCTCCGGAGGCACGCCGAATGCGCCGCCAGATTTCCATCGCTACCAGGAGGGCGGGGCCATCGGCGGCCCCATTCTGCACAATAAGCTGTTCTTCTTTGCCGATTACGAGGCTACGCAGCAGGCGCTGTTCGACGGGTCGAATATTTTCACTGTCCCGACATCCGCCGAGCGCACCGGCGACTTCTCCGCCGATAACTTTACGATCTACAACCCGATGCTGCCCGATAACCCGGATGGCACCCGTCAGGCCTTTGCGGGCAATATCATTCAGAATCCCAATCCCATTGCGGTGAAGTTCCTCTCCGAAATGCCCAAGTGCAATGTTCCCAATCCTTCCACCTGCGATGCGGCGACCGATGGCGCGACGAACAACCTTTATGTGCCCGGCGTTGATCCGTCATCGGCGCAGAAGTTCGATGTTCGCCTTGATTACAACCTGAGCGATAAGCAGCACATTTTCGGCCGATTCTCATTCGCGCGACTTTCCAGTTCACTGGTGAATGCGTTCGGCAACGAGTGGGATCCGTTCTACGCCCAGAACATCACGAATGCCCGCAACATCCTGCTGGCGGACGACTACACGTTCAACTCCAACACCGTGCTGCAGCTGCGCTACTCGTTCACCCGCCATTACGAGGACCAGAGCGGCGACCCGCGGCAAAACGGATACGACATCACCAGCCTGGGATTCCCGGCGTCGCTCGCCGCGGAGGAGGTCTACAAGACACTTCCTTACGTGATTTTCGATGATGTGGGCGGCGGCGTTGGCGGCACGGCGAACTATGATACGTTCATCTACGCCAGCGAGAACAGCGACATTAGCGCGAGCGTGACCAGAGTTGAAGGCAAGCACCAGATCAGCTTCGGCTTTGAATACATGAAGCGCTTCATGAATGTCGGCCAGCCCCCGGCGCCTTCCGGAGCTTACAATTTCAACCTCAGCGCCACCGATCAGTCGGTGGCCAATGGCGGCGGCGGCAGCGACTTCGCCTCCTTCCTCATCGGCATGGGCGAAGAGCCGGGCAACGAAAGCTATAACTTCACCAAGGACCTGTTCGTGGCGGAAGCCAGTCCCTACTATGCCGCCTTTGTCGAGGACACGTACCATCCGACGACCTCGCTCACCATCACGGCCGGCCTGCGCTGGGATATTTTTGGCGGACGCACCGAACGCCAAAACCGCCTGGAATATTTCAACTCCGGCGCATCGGGCACGTCGAACGGCGTTTCGTACACCGGCGCCGAGGTCTATGTCGACGGTGGCAACCGTTCACCCTTTGCCGCGAATCTTGGCAACTTCGGCCCGCGCCTGGGCTTCACCTGGCAGCCGGTCACGCATCTGGTGGTTCGCGGCGGGGCGGGTTACTATTACGGTCCCAGCCCGGAGATGCCGGCGAACGGATCTCTCAACAGCGACGGCTTTTTTTCCGTCACCAACTGGGCCTCGACCTGCTACAACAACGATGGAAACACGGTCTACAACGGAACCTCGGCGTGTGTGGGAGCGACGCCCGGCAGCCCCGCTCCGAGCGCGACCGGAATATACTCGCTCAGCAATCCGTTCCCGAATGGAGTAGTGCCGATTTTCACTACGCCGCCTCCCGGCCTGGCCAATAACCTGGGCACAACGCTGAACACGGTGCTGCACAAGCAGAACACGCCAACAACTTACAACTTCAACTTTGGGATCGAATATCAGTTTCCGCACGAGGTGGTCCTCAGCGCCGCTTATGTTGGCAGCCGCGGATTGTTCATTCCTTTTGGAGTGATCGACGCCAATACTTTGAGCCTCGCCACCATCCAGAAGTACGGTGCGTCGCTTTGCGTTGACACATCGAACCCGGCCTGCCAGATGGTTCCCAACACCTGGGCTCCAATCCAACCGGCCACCAACGGCAACTATGGTTCCTCGACTGTCCCGCTCTGGGTATCGCTGCAGGCGTACCCACAGTTCGGCAACGGCAGCTATGGCTCCGGCAACGGCGTGCTGCTCAATGGTTTTCCCGGCGGCGACTCGGACTACAGCTCTCTGCAAGTCAAACTGCAGAAGCGGCTCACGCAACACTTCACCACTCTGGTGGGCTACACGTGGGCCAAGCTGATCACCGATGACGGCAATCCCCCGCTGGGCTTCGTCGGCTCTCATAACGGCGCGCCGCAAGATACCCAAGACCTGCGGTACGAGCACTCGGTGAGCCCTCAGGATGTGAAGTACCAGATCACCGGCATGGTCTCCTATGACCTGCCCGTGGGCGAGGGCAGGGCCGTCGATTTCAACCGCGTGGGAAACGCCATTCTGGGCGGCTGGACCGCAAATGGAATCGTCTATCTCAGCTCCGGTATTCCCATTGCTTCGCCGACTTCGGGAGTCCCGGTCGGGTACTTCAATCAGCGAGCCGACCTCACCTGCGACCCCGGCAAAGGGGCTCCACGCACATCGGCCACATGGTTCAATCCGAGCTGCTTTGCAGTCCCCTCCAGCCCGTTTGTGGCGGGCACCGCTCCGGCTTATCTGGATCACATGCGCACGATGGGCGCGCGCGATCTTGATATTTCTATCTATAAAGCCTTCCCGCTGGGCGAAGCTCGCAAACTGCGCCTTGATGTCTCTTCCTATAACGTCACCAACACGGCGCAACTCGGCATGCCCGGTGTCTCGAACATCACCGATGTCTTAACCCAGCCCTCTATCGCGGCTACCTTCGGCCAGATCACCAACACGGTCAATACCCCGCGTCAGTTCCAGTTCGGCGCGAGGTTTTCCTTCTAAACCGGATTTGAGGCGACACAGGCCCGCAGATACCAAGCGCCCGACGCCACACGTCGGGCGCTGCTGAGCTAAGCGGAAAAGTTGGAGTTCGTGCCCGCATCGGCGGCCTGACGCCTCCTGCACGCCATCGTAGATTCTCATTCTCCTGGAGAAAGGGAGATTCGCGCCGCGCAGTAGAGAACGGGAAAAGATTTTCTTGCAAGCATTCCCGTCGGGGATGTAGTGTAACTGGCGGTAACGAATACGTTTTTGTATACATTCCAAATTCGCGGGCGGGGGGAATTTTTGAAAATTCAGGCGGGGAAGAGCATGATCGCAATCCTGGCGGGCGGGCTGATAATGGCCGGTGGCCTGGGTGGCGCGGAGGCGCTGGCGGCTGAGGCGGCGGGGCCCAGGATGCCCGAGCTGGTCGAGCAATACACGGCCAATCGCATGAGCCTGCGGCGCACCTACGTGGTCGATGTCGCGCCGGCGCGCATGGAGCGGATGGAGAGGTTCTACCACGACGAGCTGGCGATGCTGGCGGGAATGGACTTCAATCAACTCTCTCACGAGGACCAGGTCGATTACCTGCTGCTGAAGCACAGTTGCAACTCGGCGCTGCACCAGTTGTCGTTGCAGAAGGAGCAGGACGCGCAAATGCAGCCGTTGCTGCCGTTCGCCGGGACCATTGAAACGATGATGACGGGCAAGCGGCTGATGCAGCGGCCCGACGCACAGAAGAGCGCCGCCGCGCTGGCCGCGATGGTCAAGCAGATTGAGGCGACAGAGAAGAATCTGGACCCTAATCATCATGGCGAAAACGCGACTGCGAAAATCGACCCCATGGTGGCGAACCGCGCAGCGCTTGCGACGATGGAGTTGCAGCGCAATCTGCGCGACTGGTTCAGCGAATACAGCGGCTACGACCCGGACTTTACCTGGTGGGTGGATATGCCCTATCAGAACGCGAACAAGGCGCTCACCGGCTACGCCACATTTCTGAGGGAGAAGCTGGTCGGTCTTAAGCCGGGCGACAAGACGACCATCATCGGCGACCCCGTGGGCCGTGAGGCGCTGCTGGCCGAGCTTTCTGACAACATGATCGACTACACGCCGGAGCAGATGATCGCCATTGCCCAGACCGAGTACGACTGGTGCCTGAAGCAGATGCTGGAAGCCTCGCGCGCAATGGGCTACGGCGACAACTGGCACGCGGCAGTCGAAAAAGTAAAGCAGATGCATGTGCCGCCGGGTGAGCAGCCGCAGGTGATCAAGGATCTGGTGGACTCGGGCATCGATTTCGCCAAGAAAAACAATCTGGTGACCGTGCCTCCGATGGCCGAAGAGACGTGGCGCATGATCATGATGACGCCGCAGCGGCAGCTTGTAAATCCGTTCTTCACGGGCGGCAACGAGATCAGCGTGTCGTATCCGACGAATACCATGACGTTCGACCAGCGGATGCAGAGCATGAGGGGGAACAGCACGCCGCTGTCCCATGCCGAAGCCTTCCACGAGATGATTCCCGGGCACTTTTTGCAGTTCTACATGATGTCCCGCCACCGGCCGTACCGCCGCGCGTTTATGACGCCGTTCTGGGTGGAGGGCAACGCCTTCTGGTGGGAGATGCTGTATTACAAGGACGGCTACGATGCCACTCCGGCCGAGCGCGTCGGCGCGCTCATGTGGAGGATGCATCGCTCCGCGCGCGTGATCTTCACGATGAATTTTCATCTCGGCAAATGGACGCCCGAGCAATGCGTGAAATTCCTGATGGACAACGTAGGCTGGGACGTGGACAACGCGACCGCCGAGGTGCGGCGCAGCTTTAACGGATCGGTGGGCCCACTCTACCAGTGCGCGTACCTGATGGGCGCGCTCCAGTTCCGCCAGATGCACAAGGAACTGGTGGGATCGGGAAAAATGACGGAGAAACAGTTCGCCGACGCGGTGCTGCACGAAGGGCCCATGCCGATTGAGCTGTTGCACGCCGACCTGGAAAATCTGAAGCTGACGCCGGACTACCAGGCGCAGTGGAAGTTCTATGGCCCGAACCCGACGCATCCCTGAGGGGTTCGGGTTGCTCCAAAAATAGAGGGAGAGAACGCCGCCCGCGTTCTCTCCCTTTTGGTTTGTGGATCAATGCGGGTTTTGGTCGTGATTATTCTTCGGCTGCTCGCGCCGTTCCTGGCGCTGCTGGGTCGGTTGTGCCGCGCGGCTTTCCGGTCTTGTCGGCTGCCGCGCTTCGGGACGAGTTGCGGGACGGCTCTCCTGCCGGTTTTGCGGATGCGCCGCCGGGCGATTCTCAGTGCGTGCGGCGGGGCGGTTTTGCGGCTTCGTCCGCTGCTGCGATTCCGGGCGCGCATTGGGATGAACCGGGTGGCTGTTTTGCGGGCGCGCCTCCGGGCGATTCCCGGTAGGCGGCGCGGGGCGGTTTTCTGTTCTGGCCGGGGCAGCCGGTCTGGCTTGGTTGCGCGGCGCTGGTTGGTTGTCCCGCGGCTGGCCGGGGCGGTTTTCATTTCGCGGCGCCGGTGGCTGTCCCGCATGTTCGCGCTGAAGCTGCTGGCGAACCTCAGTGGGCGTCGCAGCCGGCGCGTGGCGGCCGGAATTAAGCGGCTGCGCCGCGACCATGGTTCCGGGGCGCCCGTGATTCTGGCTTGCCCATTGCGAGCGGTTTTTGCCGGCTTGCTCACGGTGTGTTCTCTGTGCCGGCAGGGGAGCCATGTGCCGCTCCCGTGACGCGACCCGCTCCGACGTGAGTGGGCCCGCATTCAGACCGCCGCGTCCGCCGTTGTAGCTCACGCGGGCGTTGTTGACCACCCGGACCCGATGCGAATAGGTATTGCGAATGCGATCCGGATTCACGCGCGTGACGGCAGTGTTGTACATGAACGATCCGTTGTTCCAATACCCGCCAACATAGCCCACGCCGGTGTAGCCGTGGCCATAGTCCACGCCGCCATAAAACCCGATGTGCGGACCCCAGTAGCCGCGGTGCCACAGATAGCGGCTGTTATAGAAGCCCCAGTAGCCGGGAGTCCAGAGCGCGCCCACGTAGGGGGCGAGCACCCATGTTCCCGGAACCCAGTAGTAGCCCGCGTTGGCCGCGTAGTTCCAGGAGCCCGGCGTCCAGATGTAGTCGGGACCGGGAGCCTCCGGCTGATCATACTCAGGCAGCGGCGGCGGCGGATCGGGCGCATACGTTGCCGGCTCCCCCGCTTCCCCATACTCCGGCCCATACGTCTCTGGCGCGTTGTAGCTGTAGTCCTCGCTCTGGGCCTGATCGGCGGGCGGCGGAGGAGTCGCGGCCTGCTGCTGTGAAGACGCGCTGGCGGGAGCGAGGTTGGCCTGCTCCGCGGGGTCCTGGCTTTCGTCCGCTGCCTGCGTGGCCGCGGCGCTCTGGGCCTGGGCCGGATTGGAACTGTTCGGGTTCTGGCTATTGCTGTGGCATCCCGCAAGGCCCGCCGCCACAAGGCCAAACGTCAACGCAAAGAGAGGGAAGTATCCGCAATTCGTTCTCGTGCTCATCATCTTGTTCTCCGAAAATTGTTCTCCAAAAAATCCTAATTGGTCTGAGATGCGCCCGCCCACCCGCGCATGAAAAAGGCCACGGATCAAACCGCAGCCTTCTTCGTGGGCAACGCTGTATCACGCGGCCTTTTTCTTTGTGCGCGGCGCAGAGTTGCCGGGTGGCCTGCTCTGCCGTGTTCCACTGCCGCGATGGCTTTCCGTGACGCCTTCCCGCCGCTGATCCGGAGCCTGCTGCCGATTTCTGGTATTGGGCATCACGTCATCCGCAAGCCCATGCCTGCTACTGGCTTCCTCTGTCTGGCTCGGTTGGTGGACGCGGCCGAACTCGCGACCGCCTTCGTTTAGCCTTTCCTCCTCGCGGGTCGTGCGCGAATTTTTGGTTTCTTGAGTCATTCAGGCGTTTACCTCCTTGCCATTTCTTAATGAGATGGAAATGGCGAGGCTTGAGTTGCCGCGAAGCGGACCTGTCCGAAGCTCATCAGGAGCCGTAGCCGCGATGGGGCATGGCTTCCAGTTCCGCGCCTTTGGGCCAGCCAATGGTCAGCAGAAAAGCCGAATCCTCCTGTGCTTCCACATTGTGCTTGATGGAGGCGCCCAGGGTCAGAAGACTTCCCGCGCGGAGGTCATGGCTTTCACCCTGCGCTTGAAACTGGATGTTTCCGCGAAGGACCTGCACCGAGAGGGTGCCGTCCGCATGGTGCTCATCCATCCTTGCGTGCGGTTCCATCTGAATCAGGACAACTCGAAAATCAGGCTTTTTGAAGAGGGTTCTGGCGTGAATGCCGGACGGCCACGGCTTTTTCGACTGGGCGTCCTCGATTTCCCGCTGGAGATCAAATTGGACAAGATTCTCGACCATGTTGCCGTCGGTTGCTGAATGAGGCATTTGCGCTTCCCTCCTGATTCTGAATATTGCAGGCTATCACCTTTGGGACACGCTCAAATCCCGAATGCTGGTTCAGATGCGCGAAACCGCACAGGCGTGCTCTAAATCGGCGGCGCGGCGAGCGGCTTTCACCGATCTGATGGAGGCGCTGCGGATGGAGTGAAACAGCCCGGCGGCGCGTGTTTGCGGACCCTCCCGCCCCATGCTAAAATTTCTTTTTGTACCCTCCTGTTAGCGAATGCACTCGTGTGTCCGGAGCAGGTTCAGGGTGAAGGCTGTTTTGGGCTGGCGTAGCTCAGTTGGTAGAGCATCTGATTTGTAATCAGACGGTCGGGGGTTCAAGTCCCTTCGCCAGCTCCAGGCTACGCTTGACGAGGCAGCTTGCAAGCAGGGTTTGCCGGGCCGCTTCGGAGCGAAAATCCCTTAACCAGCATGGTGTGGTTTGACCGGAACGATGGTCCGGATGCTGGGGACTGGCCGTCCAGGCAATTGCGCCTTCGGCGTGGGAGAATCGCTGGAGCTTTGGCGGTGCGGATTGGCGTATGCGGGTTGGGAAAAGCGGGAGCGGAGGAAGTTCTCGCAGGATGTGCACAGGTGGCCGAGCGGTTAATGGCAGCAGACTGTAAATCTGCCGCTCCTTGGAGCTACGGAGGTTCGAATCCTCCCCTGTGCACCAGAAATTTGAGGGGCAGGGGCGTCGCCATGGCGGTCGCGGGCGTAAGGCGCAAGGCAATCGCGCTGGCCGGGCTGGCAATTGTGGCGGCCCTGGCCTGGAGCACTTTAGACGCGGGCAAGGTTCGCCTGATTGTGATGATTTTGCTGGGCGGCTTTGCGCTGCGCGTCGCGCTCACGCAGGGCCGTTCGCGGTACGATGAAGAAAAGCCTCCGGAACAGGGGCGGTAAGTTTTAGAGGGCTGATGTAGCTCAGTTGGTAGAGCACTCCCTTGGTAAGGGAGAGGTCACCGGTTCAAACCCGGTCATCAGCTCCAGAAATTCAGCTATTAGCTTGTAGCTACTAGCTTTTAGCCGGCGTGCTGAGAAATCAGCAAATGCTTGTATGCCGCCGCAGAGCTAGAAGCTAGAGGCTAACAACTGGAAGCTGCGGTTGCGGGAGTAACTCAGTGGTAGAGTCACAGCCTTCCAAGCTGTTGGTCGCGGGTTCGATTCCCGTCTCCCGCTCCAGAAGTTTGATCGGCGCAGAGGTGATTGGAAATGTTTGAACAGGCGGTGCTCGCGGTTCAGGACGAAAAGGGTTTTGCGGAGGTGCATGGCGCGTTGGAGGCAGCCTTTGCTCCGAAGCGGGTGGAGAAATTTCTGCGCAGCGTCCTGAAACAGAAGCTGCGCGCGCGGCAGTTCGAGCAGGTCCTGGCCAGTGGGCTGCTCGGAGTGGAAACCCCGGCGAAGTACGCGGTGCTGGGCGACTCCGACCGCGGGCAGGTTCGCGAGCGGTACCTGAGCATGGTAGAGAAAGTAGACCCGGCGATCCGGGCAAAGTTTTTGAAGGTGTACGCGTACTACTGAGGCGCATGCCGAAGAAAGTTTGAATTCAGGAGAGGGAGTATGGCGAAGGAGAAGTTTGACCGTTCGAAGCCACATGTGAACGTGGGAACGATTGGGCATATTGATCACGGCAAGACGACGTTGACGGCGGCGATCACCAAGGTGTTGTCGAAGCACAACCCG